>JAUIGQ010000148.1 GCA_030429925.1 Bacteroidia bacterium
CATGTTCAAGGATACTCCAAATGCGGCCTCCCTTTTCTTTCTCGGAATGATGGCTGAAACATAAGATTGTTGGATACCGGCGCCAATCGTATGGTTGCTCAAGGCCACAGTAAAGCTTCTAATATCTGAACTAGCGGCCGGGTTGGTATACAATGAATAAGCGTCTCCATCCAAAGCAACACTTGCTCCGGACAATGCAGCGGACCTGGGGTTGACATCGTTCTTCAGGAAAGACAATGTAGAAAGACCGGCTCTTTGTCCGCCAAAATTGGGAATCAACTGTGCCTTTGCTGAACCAAAGCTCAGTACTAAGAAGAATGCTATGTAGATGTACTTCTTCATTCTAGAATCTAAAGGCTAAGCCGAATAATAGTTGTCTTGGTTGTAAATATCTTGAAGGGTCATTTGGTGGAGTTCCGCTCTCATCCGGACCTACATACCTAGGATCTCTCCATTCGTTGGGTACATCATCCCCTTCTTCATAAGCTCTGCCTGTAATTGGATTGATCACCTGTCCGTTCTTCCAATTCAAAAGGTTCCTCACCTCAATGCTAGCTGTAAGTCCGGCACTCTTACTAAACATAAATGTCTTGCTGATCTTTAGATTGGAAGTGATCCAGGGTCTGGAGACTTCCTGCAAGTATTGATCATCTTGTCTGGCAAATAAAGGTCTGCCTAAATCATTCTGACCATCTTGTTCATAAGGCGTATACCTTAAGCCCGACTGATATCCCACAGAAACAAATACATTGATACCCGATAAGGTTTTGCCTTTTATCTTAAAGGTACTATCGGTATTGAAGACAAAACCTACCGTTATGTCCCAAGGACGGTCAAAGGCCAAATATTGCTCTGTTGTTAAGGCAACTGCCCCATTCTGTTCGATCTGCAAGCCTGATTCTCTAGCTGAATTAGACTTCCCTCTTGCCACCTGATAGGTCACATTGGTAAATAGTCTGTAGTATTTGGCAAACCTCCAAGAAACACCACCTTCTACTCCAAAGATCCTGGCGTAATCTTGATTGATATACATTCTCTTGGTAACGGGTCGACCGGTTTGATCCTCAACGATCACCCTTCTTTGCACTATATAGTCGAAACGATTGTTATTGAAGGCAGCTAGAGTGAGTCCAATGTCTTTAGTGATCTGTGTTTTGTACCCAACTTCATAGGAGATGTTCACTTCCGGATTGATATCTGGATTTCCCAGATTGGATAGGAAGGAACGATCTTGATAAACTGGATCTAATCCGGCATAAACAAATCTAGGATGTGGCAATCTCATCTTGTGACCATAGTTGAAGTAGAGAACATTATTTTCGGTCACAGGAAAGGAAACATTGATAGAAGGTAGTAACCTAGCCTTCATATGATAGCCAAACAGCTTTGCCGTATTGTTCTCATAATCGGTTCGCACTTGATCAATTACGGGTGAGTTAGGATCGGCTACTGCATCATCAGCAAACTTTCCCAGAGCCCAATAGCTGAATCTCATACCGAGGGTAGCAATGATCCCTCTGTAGCTGATCTCATCCGAAACGAATAGAGCTCCGTTAAAGGGACGAACCGACCAAATATCGTTGGAAGATCCTATGCTGGTTGTTGGAGAGGTGGTATTAGAGTCTATTTGAATAGGTGCTCCGATCCAAGGGGCCGTTACATCTACCCATTGATATTCCTTCATGATGTGCTCAAAACCGAAGGTAAGTGTATTCTTTTGGGACTTTGAATACCTGCTGGCTCTGCCGCTAATGGTGTACTCTCTAGCATAGTGATCATGCCAGGTGGGTGTGATGCCCCCATTATTCACCAATCCGGGTCCGGGTAGTACGTAAACTACCGGATCATTGGGATTGAACACACTAACCGGATCAGTAACAATAGACTCTTCATCGTAGATCTGTCCAACCGTTGGATCTCTAAATGGTCTGCCGTTGGCATCAGCCCTCAGATTGGTAAACAATCGACCAACTGCTCCTTTTACCACCCATTGATCGTTCAGCAGCTTGCTGTAATTCAGCACCGTTAAGTTTGAGTGATGAGTATAGGTAGTTGCATTGTCTAAGTTCAAGCTTCTTTCAAACTGGAATCCAGGCTGAAGAATGGCATCGAAACCAACGATCTGCAGGGTTCTAGTATTCTGATTGATATTCAAACTATGCTGATTGGTAATGGTCAGCTTACTCCCCTTAGGCAGATCATAGGAAAGCTTGATGGTATTGGTCCACCTATTATCTTGTCTGGGCGCCCAAAAGCTACCATCAGTTTGAGGTTGAGCATAATTGCGGTTGTAGAACTTGCCAATCTCTCCAAAATTTCCACTCTCATTCCAATCATCGGTTGGATTAGCTGAAATAGAAGACTGAAGCTGATCGGCTTCTGCACCGAAATAAGTGTCGGTTAGGTTGGCCGTAAAGTTGACGAAGAAGCCCATCTTCTTTTTCTTGTCGATAGGTCCTCCTATAGACAGTTCAACAATATCTGTATTCCAGGAATCGGCATCATGGGTATTGAAACCCAAATTATCTCTCTGCCAGCTTCCGGTCACTGCTAGTTTATCGCCACCTTCTCTAATGGTAGTGGAGATCACTCCTGAAGAACCATCTCCATACTCTGCACCTACTCCACCGGTAATGATATTCAGTTTCCCGATTGAACTGGAAGCAACTTCCACCCCAAATCCTGTACCTGCCAATGGATCTTGAGCACTAACTCCATCAATTAAGTATTTGGTCTCATATACCCTTGCCCCTCTGATCTGGAGTCCGTCCGGGGTTTTGTTGACACCACTTTGCATGGCTGCGATCTCCTGAACATCCCTAACATTCATCTGACTGATCTCTTCCTGAGTAATGGAAACCTCTGATTTGGCAGATTCCAGGTTCACCAAATTCCTTTCACCTACGATCTCCACCGTAGCAAGGTCTTGAGTATTCAAGGATAATTCAACATCCAGCACAGTTTCTTCTCCTTCCTTGATGCTAATTCCATTATAGACTTTCTCAGTATATCCGATGTAGGTGAATTTGATGGAATAGTCGCCGGCCTTAATGTCATTGATGTAGAACCTTCCATCCAGATCTGTGCTTACGCCTTTATAGGTTCCCACAACAATTACAGTTGCTCCTATCAATGTTTCTCCCGACTCTGCATCTTTTACCTGTCCTTTTAAACTACCTAACTTCTGGGCAATCACATTCTGTGTTGTCAGTAGTATGAGTAATATGCCAAGGAGTCTTCTCATGCCTAGTTGAACTCTTGGTTGAAGATCCTATTGAAAAGTGCTTCAAGATTTGCCTGATTTCCTTTTAGGCGGTAAAGTGGAATGGTAAAGAAGATCTGATTCAGCTTCCCATTCCTTCTTCTGGCAGAAGCTACAATATTTGTACTAGTCCAAGGTGTAAATGTAGCTCTATCAATGAGCTTAGCTCTATAAAGTACTTCAGTATCGTTGGGATCAATATTGAATACCCCTACTCCTTGGATGGAAAATTCACTGGTTCTCAATACAGGAAAATCGTTATCAACAATGGTAATAGTTGTATCTCTTCTATTCATGGGCTGACCACCAACTGTGTCGGCAATCTCATAGGTAGTGTCTTTATACTTAGCCACCGGATCATCCTTCAACAGCCAAGCTTGACCATAATTCTTGCTAGAAACTGATTGTATGGGCAGCACTCCTACAATGGCCTCAATGTCATCGTCCCAATCAAATTTGGTTGAGATCAGATACTTCCCTCCTGAATTAGCATATTCTTGAAGGGAGGCCGCTGCAAACTCGATCAGACGTATCTTCAAGTTGGTGTACGGATTCAAGAATGTAGTCTCATCTGAATAAAAGAACAATTTATCGTAGAATGAAAGCTGCAGTCTGAAAGTAGTATTCCACAAAGCCGGGCGATATCTTCCATTCCCAATAGTCAAGTTTAGAAAGTCGTAATTCAGATTGATGGAATTCAAAAGACTCTTGTATTCATTGTGAGCAGCTTCTACTCCTCCAACGACTAACACATCATTTTGCTTGCTCTTCAAATAAAAGGTATTGGAAGTATCCAACATACTTTCAGCACCTGCTTGATCCACTGCCTTTATGTAAAGGACGTTGGTATCGTTGAGTACCAAACCCGGAATGGTTTCAGCTGCAGGATTAGTTCTACTGCCATAATAGATATAAGCCGAAGTGGTATCTGTAGCATTGAAATCAGCCGGAACAATGCTAAAAACTTTTTCGCTCTTGTTCAGCGGGTACCATTCTTTTCCATTGATGCTCAAATAGACATCAGTGATCGTTTCTTCTCCATCCAGATCTGCGGCTGACCACTCTGTGGTAGCCACTATAAAGGCAGTATCAGGGATGACAAGGTCTTCGGAAAATCCAACTGTTGGAGAAGTATTCTTGATGGGAATCTTAATAAATGCTGGTGAGGGATCCTTAGCTCCATTATTATCTATAGCTCTTGCATATAGAGTAATGTCAACTAATTCAGAACCTTCTGGAAAGGTAAAACGGAAGGTAGAATCTTGAGAGGTGGTTTTGGCCCAATTCTCAGCATCCTGAGAGATCTCGTAGCCTTTGATATAGCCATCTTTATCTGAGCCATACCAGCTAAGTCGGACAATACTATTCAGTCTGTTGGAATCAGCTACATTGATCGACTCAATTGAAAAGGTTGTTTCAGGAGGTAAGTTTGGTTCTAGCTCTCCTTCTTCCCGACAAGAAAAAGCGAAAACCAAGAGAGTGAATGATATGAGAATTAAGTTCTTCTTCAATTTATATAGAAAAAGGGAGCGCGGATCTCCGCGCTCCCGGGAAACCAAAACAAACTAACTATTCAACAATTAATTTAGAAGTGTTCACTACTTCACCTCTAGTGCTCATTTTCACCATGTATAGACCTTTGTCAAGTCCTTCTAGGTTCAATGAGGTAATTCTAGAACTGGTTTGATTAAAGATCACTCTTCTTCCATTCATATCAAATACTTCGATATGCAGCACATCAAATTCCAAATTCTCATCGATCTGTACAAATACTCTGTCGCTGGAAGGATTTGGATATAGGTTGAACTCATACTCAGGAGCTGCAAACAATTCAGCCAATGAAACAGCAATGTTTCCAAAGTCTGCATTGTTTCTAGGAGTCAGCTTAAAGTTGCTGAATGAATAATACATCATTCCATCTAAGTAGTCCATAGAAGTGCTTGAAGTTACTTGAACAGGTGTAACATTCAAATTAGCTCCATAAGCAGCAGTATCAGAGATGTAAGAAACATCCAAAGAAGACTGAGCTGATGTACCTTGCTGTCTGCCTGCCAACACTCTAAAAGTGTGAGGTGCATTCTGACCGGAACCAATTGAGTACTCACCAAATCCAAGATTAGGATTGTTCACCCAAACTTGACCAGTAGATGAAGGATTCTCAAATCTCACCAACATACTTTCATAAGGCTCCATATTGTCTCTGTTGCCCAAGGAAGTAGAGAAAGTAGTATCTGATGGATCCAGAACTACAGGAGTAATTGTACCGGTATTGCTTGTAGCTGTTGCTGAAAGAGCTTGAAGCTTGGTAAAACCAAATTGCTCCACAACAATCCCGTTAACGGTAACCTCATCTCCTCTATTCAAGCTGAAGATGGCAGTAGGACCGCCTTCTACGAAGATCCCTGCATATTCAGTAGCAGAAGGATCTTGAATATATAGATATCCCAGATCTCCTGACTGATAAGAAGCAGTGACGATTCCTGTTACAGTTACAGTGTCACCAACCAAGGATGACTCATTGTTGTTCACATCCAATACATATTGAACGTCCATGATGGTAGTACCGTTAGGTCGAACAGTGTAG
>JAUIGQ010000149.1 GCA_030429925.1 Bacteroidia bacterium
TGACTGATCTTGAAAGCCCTGAAAATAATATTAAGGTCATTGCTCTTCAATAAAATTATCTGAGCCGACTGCATGGCAATTTCACTGGCATCGCTCAAAGAAATACCCACATCAGCCTTGCTCAATGCCGGAGCATCATTGATACCGTCTCCAACCATAGCAACCTTTGATTTTTTACCTAAACTTTCAAGTTCCGATATCTTATCTTCCGGAAGTTGCTCTGCCTTAAAATTTTCAATTCCCAGTTCAATTGCCAATTGATTCACCTTTTCTCTTCGATCCCCACTCAAAAGATAGATATTAATGTCTTCTTCTTTGAATTGTTGAATACAATCATTTGCTCCTTCCCGAATTTCATCTTCAAGATCAATTCCCGCCACCAGCTTTCCATTTCTGCTTAAGTAGAGTTGATGTTCGCTTGCTTCTTCTGCGGCCAACCAATACTTTGACCCCAGTTGATAAACAGTTCCATGCAGATCTTTAGCGCTCATTCCTTTGCCCTTGATCTCTTCCTGTTCAATCAATGGAATGGATCTCACCTTCCTTTCCTTGAGCTCAGATATAATAGATCTGGCAATCGGGTGAGAAGAAAACTGTTCCATAGAGTAAATGATCTCTTCCACTCTGTCTTTTCTCAGATCATCCATCAAATGGAATTTAGCAATCTTCATTTTTCCCTTTGTGAGGGTTCCGGTTTTGTCAAAAACGATACTATCAATGGTTGAAAATTCTTCTATGGTAGTCCCTCCTTTGATCAATATTCCCTCTTTGGCAGCTCTTCCAATTCCAACCATTACAGCAGTTGGAGTTGCAAGTCCCATGGCACAAGGACAAGAAATGACCAATACCGCTATTGCATTCATTAGTGCTTTGGAAAAGGCTACATCTGATAAGGTCATCCAGCCAATAAAAGTGAGAAGTGAAATGCCCACAACTACAGGGACAAAGATGGCACTGACCTTATCTCCAAGTCGCTGGATCTCCGGCTTGTCTGCTCGAGCCTTCTTTACCAATTCAATGATCTTCGAGAGCACCGTATCATGGCCGATTCTATTGACGATCATTTGAAGATTTCCTTCTATTAGAATAGTACCTCCAATGATCCTTTCACCTTTCACCTTGTGAACCGTTTCGCTCTCTCCGGTCAACATCGATTCGTCAAAATATCCTTCACCTGAATGGATCTTCCCATCCGATGGTACTCTGTCTCCTTCATTCAGTTGAACAATATCACTCAGCTTTAGATCATTGGCATCAATGATATCAATATTACCATCATTGTTCATTCTCCTTGCTTGAGGGTTTTGGAGTTTAGTGAGATCGCCAATTGCTGAAGTGGTCTTGCTTACAGACCTGTGCTCCAGTACATTCCCCAGAAGTACCAAGGTGATAATGGTAGCAGCAGTTTCATAAAAGAGATATTCATCTGCTTGATCAGTAAAATAAAAAGTACCGATCAAACTATAGACAAAAGCAGAGCTTGACCCAATAAAGATCAAGACGTCCATATTGGGCAATCCATTCTTGATGGAGTAGTAGGCACTCTTGCCAAAATGCATAAAACCTACATAGATCACTGGCAAAGAAAGAGCTAGCTGAACATAATGATTGTGCAAGAACTCAAAAGGCAAGAACATATGAGAAAAGAGGGGGAGAGTAAAGAATAAAGAGAAATAGAACCTCTTTTCGATCTTGCTCCAGCCTTCCTTTTCTTGCTCCTTGCTTTCTGTTCGGATGGAATAACCAAGTTTGGAGATCTGTTTCTCAATTGACTCATTGGCGATTGCCTGTGGATTCCGATAGTTCACCTCTCCTGAGGCAAAGTCGACATTCACCTCCTTAAGGCCAAGGTTTTCCAACCCTTTTTTTACGCCCATTGCACAATTGGCGCAGGTCATGCCTTCCACTTCTATCTCCTCAAGATCTTTCATTTATCAAAGTTACACCTAGACTAAGAAGATTCACAATTGATTAAAATTTCCTTCTTTGAATAAAATTTCAAATCTTTAGAACATGGATCAAGATAGAGAAGTTCAAAAGATGCCTAAATGGCTGAAGAACCTGCAAGAGAACTCTTGGGAGTTAGAACTGCTGATATCCGGTGGTGCAATTTTCTCATTATTTCAATTATCTGATCTTTTCATTGATTGGGTGCAAAATATGAGGGTCACGAGTCATCTTCCGGGTGCTGGAATGGTCATGATCATTGGCATGTTCGGATTAAAGGTCCTTTCATTAGGCTTTACCCTTCACCTGATCTTAAGAGCTTATTGGCTAGCTCTTATTTGTATCAACTATGTATTTCCAAACGGTATCAATCAGAGCAAGCTGAAGATCCAGAAACCCTATGTTTTCAAACATATGTCTGGTGATCTAAAGGAGCAAATAATTAAAGTTGATGGCAATTGCGGATTGGTCATGTATATGTCGATCGTTTCAGCTTTTGCCATTTTTGGCCTTATAGTTCTGAGCATCTTTTTAGTTGCCATGTCCTATATGATCCTACCTATTATAGGAGAAGAAAATAAGGAAGGGATATTCGGTCTGATCGTCAATTTATTGCTCCTCTATATCATTGATCTGGTTAGCTTTGGACTATTAAGGAAGATTCCACTGCTGTCGTATCTCACATTTCCCGTATTTAAAATATTCGACCTGGTTAGTTTTCGTCCTTTATATGAACGTTCCCTTCTCATGTTCAGTACAAACATTCGTAAGTGGAGGTTTATTTTGGCAGCCTTGGTCTTTTCATTTATTGCATTCTTGAATGCATATTCTGCCTTATACAAAGTTCAGCACTGGCCAAACATTTTAGATAACCGTGATTACAGCTGGCAGCGAACAAATAATGCATTGAAGAATGAGATCTTTTCAAATATTGCCGCAGACTTGCATTATATGGAAAATTGGAATGATGGTAAATCCAGACCCTTTGGAATTGGAAAGAAGATCACCAATGGAAACTTTTTGGAAGTATATATACGCTATGATAAGGCTTGGGATGTTTTAATAGATGAAGTGGATGCAGACCCTTCTAAAAGATTCTATTCAGAGCTTTTTTCGATACTAGTGGATAATAAGGCAATTGAATTGAATTGGCACACGACTTCAAAGATGAACAACGACATAGGAATTATGGGAATGACAGATCTTTCCGAAATAAAGGATGGTGAGCATATCGTGACGATTACCATTAAGGAAGAGTATAAAAAGCTTCATGCTGATCTGGTGAATAGACCTCATTTGGTAAGGATACCCTTTTGGATAGATAGAACAACGATAACGATCAGGGATACAAGTGATCTGTAGTGGTTTTCATTTGTATTTTTACTTTTCTATGAACAAGCCTGATACAAGAAACTATTTTACACTTCTGCTGCTCGTATTTTCTGGAATACTCCTTAGTTGCTCACAACCTCAGAGTAAGGCTGAGGATGCCTCTTCCAACAAAGCTGAGACACCAGAAAGTGTTAATGCAAATCAGGGAAGCACAGAAGGAATGGTTCTCATTCCTTCCGGGGAATTTGTAATGGGAGGGAAGTCTGATCAGGCAGAACCCGATGAACTACCTAGACACAAGGTGAAAGTTTCTTCCTTTTATATGGACGCCACGGAGGTTACCAACGAGCAGTTCAATGAATTTGTTGAAGCTACCGGGTACATCACAGTTGCTGAAAGAGATATCGACTGGAATCAACTAAAGCAGAATGTACCCCCCGGAACTCCCAAGCCTGCAGATTCTCTTTTGAAGGCGGGCTCCTTGGTGTTCAAAGGAACTAAAGGGCCGGTAGATCTTAATGATCTCAGTCAGTGGTGGGAATGGACCATTGGAGCAAATTGGAGGCATCCATTTGGTCCGGAAAGCGACCTGGAGGGTAAAATGGATCACCCTGTGGTTCACATTTGCTATGATGACGCTTTAGCCTATGCAAAGTGGGCAGGGAAAAGACTGCCTACTGAAGCAGAATGGGAATGGGCATCCTTAGGAGGATTGGAAGATCCAAAATATCCATGGGGAAATGATCCAATTGAAGAATCAGCAGATAAAGCCAACTTCTGGCAAGGCACTTTTCCTTTTAGAAATATTGAAGAAGATAAATATTATTATACGGCTCCAGTAAGATCTTATCCCGCAAATGGGTACGGACTCTATGATATGGCCGGTAATGTCTGGGAGTGGTGTGCAGATAAATACAATCACTGGGCATATAAGCAAGAGGCAAGAGCAGAGAGCAAGACCAAAGAGGAGCGGAATATAAGTGTTGACCCTAAAGGGCCTAAGAATTTCTACGATCCTACAGATCCTTACGGTGAGAAGTTCGTTCTAAGAGGCGGTTCTTACTTATGCAGCGATACCTATTGCAGCGGATACAGGGTGGCAAGGAGAATGAGAAATACCAGAGATACAGGAATGGGGCATTTGGGCTTCAGATGTGCAAGAGACAAATAGAAAAGACTATTTCTTGCTGGCTTTGAAAAGAAAGTCTTTTTCGGCCTTGCTCAAGCTATCGTATCCCGACTTGGAGATCTTATCTAAAATTTCATCTACTTTTCTCTGTTCATCTTGAGCATGCTGACCTTGATCTCTGCTGCGACTGTATTTTACCTTCATCTTAGAACGATTTCCCTTTGGTTTGCCAAAGATTGAAGAGATGAAGATCCAGCTCTTTTCCACCCACTCAGTGATGTCATTACCTTTCAACCATTGCTTCGCAAAGAAGAAACCCAATGCTGCTCCTCCTAAGTGAGCAATATGTCCCCCGGAGTTGGAATTGGAAATGCTCAAAAGATCAAATAAGAACCAGAATAATGCTATGTACTTGAGCTTTACACTGCCAATGAACATTAGTCGGATACTGAAATTAGGGGCATAGGTTGCTATACCTACAATAACTGCCATTACGGATGCAGAAGCTCCCAGGGCCTTAGATACAGGCATTACTTCTTCAAAAACAGGAAAGATGTTGAAGAATAGTATGTAAAGAACAGCTCCTGCTAAACCACCGGCAATGTAGACTGTCCATAATTTCTTCTCACCTAAGAATTCCACAAAAAGTTGCCCGAGGAAATACAGCCATAACATATTCCCTAGAATGTGCCAGAAGTCGAGGTGCAAGAACATATAGCTGAACAAGGTCCAAGGCTTGTAGATCAAAACATCCAATCTTGCAGGAACCGCCAGCCAATTCAAAGCAAACTGCTCCGGTGTGCCTTTTGAAGCCATCAACCAAAATAGAAGATAGAGAAGCTTTAATCCCAGAAAGACTGCAATGTTTACATAGAGCAGTTTTATAAGAACTGAGTTCTTTCTGAAATCTGTAGAAAAACTATTCTGGCTGTACATAACTATCTAAACTAGAAAAAGTCTGATGTGTTCTTCTTCCAATATTTGATGAGGAAGAATCCAAACAACATTCCACCCAAATGGGCGAAGTGCGCCACATTGTCAGCGGGGTTGTTAGCAATACCTAAATACAATTCCAAGGCTCCGTATAGTGCAACAAAATACTTGGCCTTCATTGGAATAGGAGGGATCAACAACATCAATCGAACGTTGGGGAATAGCATACCAAAAGCCAGTAGAATTCCGAAAACTGCTCCTGATGCACCTACTGTAGAGGTATTGATGAGGTTATTTATCTCTCTTGCATTGTGATCGACGAAATTCTGCCCCGACTCTCTGATCTTGTAACCTTCCTCAATCACTGCTCTATAGAGTTCAGGATCGATCTGAGAACTTAAGTCCATGATCCTGATCTCTGTCACCAGCATTTGGATCAATCCTGCACCTATACCTGTAACCATATAGTAAATAAGGAATCGTTTTGATCCCCAT
>JAUIGQ010000150.1 GCA_030429925.1 Bacteroidia bacterium
ATCAATTGGAATTCATGTTGAAAGGCCATGCTGCCATTGAGAGGGTGGCAGCCCTTGAAAAGGAGCTAGAAGAGGCACAGAGTCTAAATGCTGAGCTCAATGAATCGATCACCTCCAATGAGGTTGAGGCCAAAACCGGTGTTCCAACCGTGAAGCATGATGGTAAGTTGTACAAACTACCTATTGCGAAGATGATCTTGACCAAAGGTGGCCAAAGCAAGTTAGGTGTGGAAGGATCTGAGCTCACAAGAGAGATGGTCCAGAAAAACGCAAAACTTGTGGCCAAGTTGATTGAGACTCAGTCTGGCTTCCTGGTAGAAGTTGACAATTAATGAATTTGTAACCAATTAAAACTCGCAATATGAAACGATTGATTTCCCTCATTCTTTTGATTTCCTCAACACTGTTCTTAGGCCAGACCTATGCGATGGATGTTGTAGATGATATCGGCAAAGTCTCTTATTCGATCATGGACCATGATCATTCTTCTATTAATTTAGAAGGAGATGATGCGCCAAGCTTCAAGCTGTTTAAATACAGTGGATATACCTGTACTTATGTTGACGCAGAACATAGGTGGCAGATCAATCCATACACCAAGGATAAGAAGCTATTATCAGGAATAAAGGGAGAACAGACAATTGATTTCAACTTTAAGCATAAAGGAGCACACAGGATCTCAACCTTTTTTATTAGGCAAAAGATTCCCATACTGAACTTCTTGCGCACATAAACTAACAATTTCACCCACCTTAAAAGAAAGAAAAGATGCCATTTGATTATCCAGATCTAGAAGGAAAAGACGGAAGCTTCGAAAGCTCTCCAGGAGTTGAGCAAGTTTTATACTTTGCATCCAAGTCTGATTTTGCAAGCATTGTTGCTCCACCGGATTTTGCAAGCATTACTGATATTGAGGAAGCTGCAGTGATCGATGGTACCGGATCACCGCACACTTTCAATACCAGCAAATGCTTCAAGAAGCTTGAAGTGGTTATGGACACTGGTGAATTGAATGGTGAAACAGTTGGTGAAAGAGGCAGTAGAGCTATCAAAGTGAACTTTGAAGCCGTATATGTTGGCAAGGATGAAGCCATCTTAGGAATGATCAGAACTTCTAAGGAAGATCAGTTCATTATCTTGGTTCCTCTTGCAAACGGCAAGGTGCTTCAAATTGGAACTGAGAAGAAGCCAGCGCTTATGACCATGAATTATTCTACCGGCAAGTCAGGTGAAGGAAGAAAAGGTGTTACCATTCAGGTTGAATCAACCGATGTTGCCATCTGGCAGTACAATGGTGATATCACCACAACACCGGCCGCCTAATCTCTAGATCATGAGTAAGAACAAAGAGAAAAGAGAACTTTCTAAAGCCCTTCTAGGTAAATACGAAATGGTAGGTGTTGAGCCTGGTGAGATCATGTACGGTCCAAGAAGGCAGGTCATTGACACAAGAAAGTGCACAGCAAAACAAGCTGAAGAAGCTGTGAAGGCCGGTTCAAGATATATCCGGAAGGTGGAAAAGAAAACTTCCTCCGGATCCAACGGCAAAAATTAATGTAGATTTGGTTTTGGTTAAACAATAGAGAAGCCCCAAGAGATTGGGGCTTTTTTATTTATTTCTATCTTAGCATAAAACAAGTATCATGAAATACCCATGGATCCTTCTCTTTTTACTTTCCATAAGCTTCTCTTGTATTAGTCAAGAGGACCTACTTAAGTATGAGTTTGATAGAAATGAAACTACCGGTAGAATTCAATTTTCAAATGTAATTGAGATAGAAGGAGTTTCTAAAAATGAACTTTACAGCAGAGCAAGAAAATGGTTTTCTGACTACTATGTTTCCTTTGAAGCTGTAATAGATTTAGAAGATAGAGAAGAAGGTGTGATTACTGGTAGGCCTAGAGGTACATTCCCTTATAAATACAGTTCAGTATCTACTTATGATATTCCAATGAGTTATGAGTTGTCTATTTATGTCAAAGATGGACGCTTCAAATATATTGCTACAGCAATTAATCATGTAGCAACCCCTACCCAAAATAATGGCTATTCAACGGCAGAGACGCCAATTGAAATTCATATTTCTGATGAAAGGATATATAAAAAGAATGGGAAAAAAAGAGAAAAGTTTGCTCAATGGAAAATTGGTGTAATACAAAGTTTTAGGGCACTTGAAAAAGATATTATAACCGGAATGAGCAAGCCAATATCTGGCAACGATGATTGGTAAAGGCCCCAGTTTTCACTAGGGCCTATTCTCTATCTGACCACTTCAACTACCTGCCAAATCTTCAAACAACTGATGATCTCTGAATGATCGATCATTGGATGATCCGGAAATAGATCTTCAGACATTAGTGCTGCGATCATAACCTGGATCATATTCTGCCGGTGCATGGATGCATGATTGATCACACCATCAGAACTAATCTGATCAGCTGCAGCAAGTAACCTGAATTCATACTGAATACTTTCAGCTTCCTCTTGATCTTTGACCTTTCTAAGCTTTTTCTTCAGCTTATTGAGCTCAGTTAATAATTGGGACTTGGTAAGCTTTGTTGCAGCGCTGCTTTTGCGCTTTCCTTTGTTTGTTTGCATAACATTTGGATTTAAAGAAGCCCGGGGCTGCAAACAAACAAAGGGCATGGTGAACCATGACTTCATAGCTGCCAGGTCTTTCTCCTAGCCCCCCGGGCCAATCTTGATTACTGATTAAATAGTTCATGGTTGAAGCCAATTATTTGTTTGCACTTCAAATTTCCGAATCATTCTCACAGTAATATTTGGATATAATTCAATTTACTTGTGTGAAAATACATTTTAACTTTTGCTTTCTCCTAATTTAATTTTACATTTGGAAAGCAATGCTTGAGAATATCCACAGAAATTTAGTCACATCCCCCAAACGAGAGTTTAAGAAACTCCCCTCTATTCTTATGGCATTGCGGCGTTTGGGGGATAACTTCTTATCAACTATACAATGAAAGAGTTTGTAATTGATCTGTTTTGTGGCGCCGGAGGCACATCTGCAGGAGTTCACTTATCCAATACCGGTTCTATAGTCACCGCATGTGTGAATCATGACGAAAATGCAATTGAGAGTCATAGAGCCAATTTTCCACAAGCTAAGCACTTCATAGAAGATATCAGAAACCCTGAAGTAGTATTCATTCTTAAACTAAGGGTGGATGCTTTAAGAAAGATGCATCCAGATTGCATCATTACCATCTGGGCCAGCTTGGAGTGCACCAATTTCAGCAAAGCTAAAGGTGGCCTTCCAAGGGAGGCAGATAGCAGAACACTTGCCAATCATCTATTCATGTATTTAGAGGCATTGGATCCTGACTTTTTAATGATCGAGAATGTAATTGAATTTAAAGCCTGGGGACCACTGAATAAAAATGGCCGGCCTGAGAGCAAAGATGCAGGAAAAGACTTTATTCAATGGAGAGATAGAGTAAAGTCATACGGCTATAGATATAGTGATAAGGTCATTAATTCAGCAGATCTAGGTGCATACACTTCAAGGTCAAGATATTTTGCACAGTTTGCTAAAAGATCTCTACCAATTTCTTGGCCAGAGCAAACACATGCTAAAAAGGTAGCTGAAGAAAGTCTATTTACAGACCTAAAACCATGGAAAGCAGTTAAAGATGTGTTGGATCTGGAGAATGAAGGCACATCTATCTTCAATAGGAAGAAGCCTTTGGTTGAGAATACACTAAAAAGAATCTATGCCGGTCTTGTGAAGTTTGTTGCCAATGGTGATGATAGCTTTATACAAAAGCACTTTTCTGGAAGACCCAAAGGTAAAGTAATAAGCACCAAAGGTCCTGCAGGAACTATTACCACAGCTGCCAATCAGAGTATTATTAATATAGATTGGATATTGAAGTATAATTCAAATTCAAAAAAAGGAAAGCACGTACCGCCAAGCACACTTGAACCCTCTCCAACAGTTACTGCACAAGGAAGGCTTGGGTTGATTAATGCTCAATATTTGGTAGACTATCAATCAGGACCATTAGCACTGGATAGACCTTGTAATACCATAATGGGAAAAGATACCTTTTCCAAGGTTGACGCTCAATTTTTGGTTGATTACCAATTTAAAAGCATAGCCAAAAGCCTGAAAGAACCTAGTCCAACATTACTTACAAAGGACAAGTTTGCTAAGATTTGCCCACATTTTCTAGTGAACAGTTATAGTGGTGGTGGTCAAACTGGATCGGTGGATAGCCCAGCACCAACCATAACCAATGTGCCAAAATCAAATATTACCAGTTTAAAGTTCCTTGACCAGCAATTTGGCAACTCTAAACCAAGCTCCCTTGATACCGCATGCAACACCATTACCATTAATCCAAAGTATGCAGTGATCTCAGCAAAGCCTTGGATCCAACCTATGAGCTATCAGAATCAAGGTAGGAGTTTAGAAGATCCTTGTCCTACTGTTCTTGGAGGCAGAAAACATCATTATATAATGAATCCTCAATTCAGCAATAAAGGGAATTCAATTGAAATGCCTTGCCCTACTATTATTGCCAGACAAGACAAAAAACCACTTGGCCTTATAAGCTGTGAAGTCGGAAGTGGATTCTTGATTCCTTTGTATGAAGATGAATGTGAGACCATGATCAAGATCAAAGTCTTCATGGCTCATTATGGCATCGTAGATATAAAAATGAGAATGTTGTTGATCCCGGAGCTTCTTAGAATACAAGGATTTCCTGAAGGATATGAGCTAATTGGCACTCAGACTCAGCAAAAGAAGTATATAGGAAACTCAGTAGAAGTAACAACAGCCAAGAAAATCTTTGAGGCACACTTCAACGGATTGGTTGATCACTTTGAAAATAAGATGGCAGCATAATGGCACACCTAAGAGAGCTAAATCTAAAGATCATCATAATCAGCTGGGGCAAGAATGAGCTTTATAGGTTTGATTTTGAGTTCATAAAGAATGGAATAGAGATTACCATGTTCTACAAGAAGCTGATAATTGAGATTTAATGAATAAGCACCTAAACCTTGTATCATATTTTGGAGGGAAATTCCCTCATTTAAAATGGCTCATTAATCATTTCCCTAAAGGGAATTACCACTTTGTAGATGCAATGTGTGGATCTGGAAATGTTGCTCTAAACGTGGATTACCCGCTTATAACAGTCAACGACCTAAATGACAACATAATAAACCTCTTCAGTGTCTTGAGAAATAATTATGATGAGTTTCTTAGAGCTCTATACTTTACTCCATTCTCAAGAGCAGAATTATATCATATCCTCGAAAACCCAATCAAAGAAGAAAATCCAATTGAATGGGCAAGGCAATATTTTGTAAAATGTCAACTCGGTTATGGAGCAAATGGATCGCAGAACAATCATAAAGGATGTGGATTTGAATGGAAACTTCATAAGGCTAATTTTTACAGGGTTGACAATTGGAACATTAAGCTAGAAAGGCTTTCTAGAATAGTTGAAAAACTTAGAACCTTTCAATTAGAAAGTAGAAACGTTCTAGACATCATTAAGTCAGTAGATAATTCTAGTGTTATTATATATCTGGATCCTCCATACCCATTATCAACCAGATTCTCAAAGAAAAAGCCCAGGAACCCCTCAACCAGAAAATTCAGGAAAAGACCGGCGGACTTCTTAAGATTGAAATCAAGCAGGAAGATACCGGTAAAATCTCGGCCAAAGATGAGAGCAAATTTGAAGAGCTC
>JAUIGQ010000151.1 GCA_030429925.1 Bacteroidia bacterium
TAAAGAGGAGGTTGAAGGTTGAAGGTTGAAGGTTGGAGATTGGAGGTTGGAGTCTAGATGATTTTGTAAGTAATTAAAAGCCTCTTTTCTATTCAGATCTCCTGAAAGCTTGTAGGCATCATTCTGTTCGAGTGCGAGTGCGTTGAACGAGTGCGAATGTCCTTCTTCCTGACTCCTACCTCCTGCCTCCAATTGCAGCTTCGCTGCCAACCAGTACAAACTTTCCAAGGACCGTAAACTAGTCGTTCCCACCGGAATGATCGGTCCCTCATGATTGGCTAGTTGCTCCAATGTCTTTTGTCCCACGACTATCCTTTCCGAGTGCATATCGTGATCTACCAGCTTCTCTGCCTTAACTTGTCGGAAAGTACCGGCCCCCACATAGAGCGTCAGGTAAGCCAATTTATGTCCGGCAGCTTGTAGCGCCTCCAATTGTTCAGGAACGAAATGCAAACCTGCGGTTGGGGCTGCCACCGCTCCATCTGTTTTGGCATAGACGGTTTGATAGGTCTCTGCATCTGTCTCTTCTGCTTCTCTATTGAGGTAGGGCGGTAAAGGGATCTGTCCGACTTCCTCCAAGATCCTTGAGAATTCAATACCTCCCTCCCATTCAAATTCCACGATCACATATTGATCTTGTCTCTTTACCATTTTACATGAGAGTAAAGTATCCGCGATCTGTAGCTTCAGAACATCTGTAGGTTTAAACCTTTTGAGATTTCCCACCATACATTGCCATTGACAACTTCTAGTTGAAGTGAGTGCTTGTTCAACCGTTGCATCATGAGGCTCCAAGCAAAAGACCTCTATTTTGGCTCCGGTCTCTTTCTGAAATTGCAAGCGAGCAGAAAGGACTTTGGTGTCGTTGAATACAAGTAAGGAGTTCGGAGGAAGGTGGTTGGATAAATTCGAAAAAACATCCTCACCAATCTCACCACCCTTATAGGTCAATAGCTTCGACTTATTGCGATCGGCCAAAGGGTATTTGGCGATCCTTTCCTCTGGAAGGTCATAGGAGAAATCAGAAGCTTGTAAGGAGTGACGGTTCATGGGAGGCAAAAATAAGCGAAAGGTTGGAGAGGATGGGAAGGTTGAGGAGGTTGCTAGGTTTGTGGGTTGGTGGGTTAATTGGTTGATTGGTTTATTTCTTATCTTCTATTAACAATTTTCTATCTCTTTGTTCCTCTATTCCTTTATTCTTTTGTTCCTTTCCTCCTTTCCTCCTTTCCTCCTTTACTCCTTTGCTTATTTGCTTATTTGAAAATTTCTCTGTGAAACTCTGGGCTTCTTTGTGTAACTCTGTGGAACTTTTCTTACCTATACTAGACTCCAGAATCGAGACTCTATTTTAATTCCGGATCTGCTCATAATTCAAAACTTCTACTTACTTTTGCCGTCCCGAATTTTTCGGGATAATCTACGGAGTCTCAGAGTAGTTCCGTTCATTTTTAATTTTAAATAATAATTATGCCTACAAAAATTAGATTACAGAGACATGGTAAGAAGCGTTACGCTTACTTTCATGTAGTGATCGCCGACAGTCGTAGCCCACGAGATGGGAAGTTTATTGAAAAGATAGGTACCTACAACCCTAACACCAACCCTGCTACCATCGACATTAGTTTCGATAAAGCTTTGGATTGGGTAAAGAAAGGAGCTCAACCAACTGATACAGTTAGAGCTTTATTGTCGTACAAAGGAGTGATCTACAAAAATCACTTAGACAGAGGAGTACTCAAAGGTGCATTCTCTCAAGAAGAAGCCGATAAGCGTTTCGAAGAGTGGATGAAGTCCAAAGAGGAAAAGATCGAAGCTAAGAGAGAGCAGGTTGCTAGTATGACTGCTGAAGAAGCTAAAAAGCAATTAGAAGCAGAAAAAGAAGCTAACAAGAAGAAAGCTGAAGCTATTGCAGCCAAAGTTTCTGAACTAGCTGGCGAAGCCGCTGAGGCTGTTGCTGAAGGTGCTGAAGCTGCTGCGGAAGCAACCGCTGAAGTCGCTGAACAAGCTGCAGATACAGCAACTGAAGTAGCTGCAGAGGTAGCTGAAAAAGTTGAAGAGGCTACTGAAGCTGCAACTGAAGCAGTTGAAGAAGTAGCTGAGAAGGTTGAGGAAAAAGTAGAAGAAGCTACTGAAGAGAAGAAGGAAGAAGCTCCTGCTGAAGAGCCTAAGGCTGAAGCAAAGGAGGAAGAGCCAAAAGCTGAAGCTCCTGCAGAGGAGAAAGCTGAAGAAAAGGCTGAAGATTCTTCTGAAGAAGAGAAAAAAGAGGAGGCCTAATCAATAGTGCTTATTCATGCACATTGATCAAACCTTCTACTTGGGATATATTTCCAAAACTATAGGTAACAAAGGGGAGCTTGCATTCAAGTTGGATGTGGACTCCCCTTCTACTTATCAGGGTATTGATGCAGTTCTCATACAGATCATGCCTCAAGATCAATCTCTGGTCCCTTATTTCGTAAACAGCAGTAAGCTTCAAGGATCCAACACCCTAAGATGCAAGCTGGAAGGGATCAACGACCCGGCCGAAGCCAAAAGTCTTGTTGGCAAGTCCATTTTTCTCCCCCAAGAATTGTTACCAAAACTCAAGGGAAACCAATTCTACTTTCACGAGATCATCGGTTTTGAGGTGATCGATGAAGAGAAAGGCAAGCTTGGTAAAGTAGAGAAAGTGCTGGAGTATCCACTGTCGAACTTACTTTCCATTCCCGTTGGAGAAAAAGAGATCCTTATTCCCATTAATGATGATACCATCCTAAAGTTGGATCGGGATGCAAAACAGCTGTTCGTCAGGGCTCCGGAAGGACTTATTGATATGTATTTGGATTAAACTTCACTCAAGAAAACAACATTCCTTTTAACCACGGAGGCCCACGACAAAGTCGGGGCTTCACTGAGAAGCACAGAGATCACAGAGCATCCTGCCTAAGGCAGGATACAGTTGGCTTCACAGAATAATTCTTCTTGGAACGAAATGAAAGCTTAGTTAAGAGAAAAGCTCCAAGGTATCCTTGGAGATCATTCGGCCTAACTTGGCTTTCATGAGCGGAGAGGAGAATTTTCTGTGCGCCTGTGCTTTCTTTTGGTTCGTTTTCTTTTCACACAAAAGAAAATGAACAAGGAACTAAGTAAGTGATAAAAAAGGCTCGGAATTCATCCGAGCCAATTCTAAGTATTCTAAATACTCTAAATACTTCATTGTCCTATTCATCTTCATCATCATCTTCATCCGGCTCTGAGCGGAAAGTTTTGAAGATGGTCTCAGATTCTTTCTTCCGTTCTTCTTTCTCTACAACTTCACCCTTGATGTATTTTTTAAAATCCTCCTTCATAGCTAGCGCCTCATCTATATCCTTTTGGGTTGGCTCAAACTTGTAAGCTGAGAAATATTGATCGTATTCACCACTCTGGATGATCAATGCGTATTCTTCTAGAGCATCTACTAAGGTTTGAGCAGACACTTCATCCGGAACATACTCTTCATTCAGACTATCCATTGCAAAGAGGATACTTTTAACTCCTTCCCCAATATTCCTAGACTTGATCTCATAAATGCCTTTCATCAGCCAAACAGCATAATCATCTTCATCAAACTTTACGATCTTACCTAGGTAATAGGCTGCCTTTCTTGGATTTTCATTGTCGTAATAGATCTCTGAGACTGTGATCACAGAATCCTTCAATTTCATTCTAAAGTCTTCGCTTTCATCGTAAACCTCCATGTTCTCATCAGTCTTGTCCCTGTATTTCACCATCTTGTAGGTAGCCTTCAAAGATTCCTTCAGAGCCTTTGGATATTCTTCTTGCAATTCAGGTTTCTTAGCGATCTCAAAGTATGCTTGAGCAAGGTAGTAATAAGCCCATCCATTTCTTCTGTAATCAGGATCATCTAAAACTTTGGTGGCTTTGTAGGCGGCATCTTGGTACTCCCCGTCTACCATTTCAAATGCGATCTTAGCGATCTTTTTATCTTCAGGTTGAGCCGAAAGGCCTAAGAACAAGAAGCTTGACAAGATAATTAGTGCGAACTTTTTCATGGAGTTGTATTGACTGTTTTCGATTTGAGTTTCCCAAATTTACAAAATCCATACCACGGGCAAGTTCTTCTCTTACCTTTGTGTTAAAATAACTCTATGAATCGGATTACTGAAGAGAAATTTGAAGGAGGTAAGTTGATCAAGATCAGGTCATATTATGATCAGAGTAAGCAGAAGATGTTGGATGTATGGATCCTGGCTTGGACACTTTGCGGATTGGCTATCCTCTCCCAGGTGTTTTTGACAGAAGATAATGATCTGAGAAGGATGATCTTGATCTTCGGCGCTTTCTGGATCTATTTTGAATATGTGGTGGTAAAGGCTTGGCGATGGAGAAAAGGAGGAGAGGAGCAGATCTTTATTGGAGAGGAAGAGATAAGATACGGGAGAACCTATTACAATAGAGGGATATTGAAGCCGTATCGCAAGGATCTTTTGAACAAGGTAAGAACCATTGAAAATGAAGGAAATAGCTTTGCACGTGCTTTTGCAGATTCTTATTGGGTGATAGGAGGAGAGAAGCTTGCATTTGTAGCAGCCGGGAAAGTAATTCCATTTGGAATGAGACTTAGTGAAAAAGAAGCAGACAAGTTGATGAAGAAGATCAATAATTTCTTTTAGTCTTATGTCTGAAGCTGAATAATTAGTTTCCAAGATCAACATTTTTCCAATTATCTTTACCTTTAAGAATTACTATCCAACTACTAACTATGAAGACTACTGCCCCAAAGAGATTATCTAGTATATATTTTCTTGCCCTTTCATGCTTTACCTTTCTTTCATTAGCAATATCTGCTCAGTGCCCCCCAACAGCAGCAGCATTTAGTTTGAATCCTGCAAGTGGAACCTCCATTCCACATACAGTCTTCTTTACAGATAATTCAACCCTTCCTGATACTTGGGCCTGGGATTTTGGAGACGGGAATACTTCTACTGCACAAAATCCAATTCACAGCTATACAGCATATGGTATTTATACAGTCAAGCTGGTAATTACAGATACTATCTTCGGATGTTCAGATTCTACAACAGCAACTGTAAGTATATGCGGAACTTCTGCAATTACAGCACAAACTAATGTATTGTGTAACAGTGGTGCCACCGGTAGTTTAACAGTTACTCAAACGGGTGGTGTTTCAAATTTTAACTATGCTTGGTCTAACGGTTCAACTACCTCTAACACAGCATCTACAACGAATACCATCAATTCTCTGGTTGCCGGCACCTATTCTGTCACAGTAACCGATGTCAATGGATGCACATCTACTGCTTCTGCAACAATAACTCAACCTACTGCTTTAAATGCAAGCATTTCAGCACAGACCAATGTAGATTGTAATGGAAATACAACCGGATCGTTGACATCATCTGGAATTGGAGGAACCTCACCCTATACTTATTCATGGAGTCAAGGCTCTACTACTACATCGATCAGTGGGTTGGCTGCTTCTACATACACTGTAACGATCACTGATAATAATGGATGTACATCAACTGCCTCATCAACTGTAACAGAGCCTGCCGCTTTGAGTGTCTCCTTTTCAACAACAGATAATTTGTGCTTTGGAGATGCCAATGGTATTATACTTTCTACTCCTTCAGGCGGTACCTCACCCTATACATATAGTTGGAATGATGGTCCAACAGCTGCCAATAGAAATAATTTAACGGCTGCA
>JAUIGQ010000015.1 GCA_030429925.1 Bacteroidia bacterium
TTGTAACCTAAGCCCAACAATAAGAGCGCACCAAATGGGTCACCTGCTAGCTCACCACAAATACACACAGGTACTTGATACTGGTGGCAAACATCATGAATTTGTTTTAACGCCAACAACACGGCAGGATGCATGGATTCATAGACATCCGCAACACGGGAATTGTTCCGATCGACGGCCAACAAATATTGCGTTAAGTCGTTGGTACCGACAGAAACGAAGTCCACACGGTGCGCAATAGCGGGTAGCAAGTACACCATTGAAGGCACTTCGATCATTACACCGATCTTGGGATCACCGATTTTTATATTTTTAGAAATTAATGCCTGCTTTTCTTCCTCGAATATTTTTTTTGCTTCTAAGATCTCCGAAACAGAAGAGATCATCGGCAAAACAATATTGATTTTATGCTCAAAAGAAGCCTGCAAAATTGCTCTGATCTGGGTTCGAAATTCTGTTTTTTCTGTAAGGCTCAAACGAATTCCCCGTAACCCCAAAGCCGGATTCGATTGTCTATCACCAATTTCTTTGTCTAGCTGGTCGATACTTAGATCAAATGTTCGAATATTTACTCCATTTTCACCGACGATCTTTCCTATTTTGCTGTAATTTTCAATCTGTTCTTCTTCGCTTGGATATTTGTTTGCCCCTTTGAAAAGATATTCGGAACGATAAAGTCCAACTCCTTTCGCACCATAGGTTTCTGCTTTTGCAAAATCAATTGTCAAATCCAAATTTGCACGAATAATTATTTCGTGACCGTCGAGTGTTTTTGTTTCTTCATCAAACTTTTCATTTTCGACAAGAATATCCTTGACGATCTTGAGGATAGAAAAGACCCTAGGCTCACTTTTATTCATCAAAATATTGCAGAAATCAATCAGCAGTTAGAAGCCAAAGGTTCCTCAGTTCATACATTTTATAGCAAGCCTCTCTCAGCCTTTAAAGAGCTCATGGAGCAGTTTGATGTGAAAAGGGTCTATACTAATGAAGACTATGAGCCCTATGCCATCGAAAGAGATAGGCAAGTATCAGAGCTATTGAGCTCAAAGGGAGTGGATCTCAGATCATATAAAGATCAAGTGATCTTTGCAAAAGAGGAGGTGGTAAAGGATGATGGTAATCCTTATCTGGTATATACTCCATATAGCAAAAGGTGGTTGAGCCAGTTGGAGGAGAAAGACTTAGAAGACCATGGGTCTGGCTTGGATCATGATAATTGGCATCAGGGTAAGAAAGAGATCCATTCACTCGCTGACTTGGGTTTTGAAGAGTCTGAGATAAAGTTTCCCGACCACAATTTAAGTAAGGGCACTCTAGACACATATTCAGATGAGCGTGATATCCCTTCAAAAGATAGTACATCCCGCTTGGGAATTCATTTGAGATTTGGGACCATTAGTATTCGAAAGCTTGCAAGAAGAGCAAGGAAGCATAGTGAGACCTTCTTAAAGGAGTTGATCTGGAGAGAGTTCTTCATGAGTATTCTCTATCATTTCCCCCATGTTGTTGAAGCGAATTTCAACTCAAAATACGATTCGTTGAAATGGAGGAACAATGAAGATGATTTTAAAAGGTGGAAAGAGGGGAAAACAGGCTTTCCATTGGTTGACGCAGGGATGAGAGAGCTGAATGAAACTGGATTTATGCACAACAGGGTCAGAATGTTGGTGGCTAGTTTCTTGACCAAGCATCTTTTGATCGATTGGAAGTGGGGGGAAGCTTATTTTGCTCAAAAACTTCTTGATTATGAGCTTGCCTCGAATAACGGAAACTGGCAATGGGCTGCCGGAACAGGAGTTGATGCACAGCCCTATTTTAGAGTTTTCAACCCTCATTCCCAACTGAAGAAATTTGATCCGCAAGAGATCTATGTAAAAAAATGGGTTCCTGAATACAATAGTTCTGAATATCCTGAACCTATGGTAGATCACAAAGATGCAAGGCAAAGGGCTATCTCTACTTATAAGGAGGCCCTTAGTTAGTCTTTTCCCCAAAAAGATCTTTGATCACTTCCTCTCTATGATTGAAGATGCCTTCCAGTTGATTCTTTATAAAAATGGAATGTGCAAGTTTCCCAAGTATGCCCAAAGGCAACTTATAGAAAACCATATCTTTCATTAGAACACCTCCTTTTGTTTCTTCAAAATGATGTTCGTGGTGCCAAAGTGTATATGGACCGGATCTTTGCTCGTCAATGAAAAATTTACCCTCATTGATCTTGGTGATCTCAGTGATCCATTCAAGCTTTTTGCCCAAAAGAGGACTGACCGTATAGCTGATCATCATTCCTTCATACATTGAATCTATATTATTGGGAGAGGTGATCTGAAAATTCATATAATCAGGAGTGATCACAGATAGATTACGTGGACTTGAAAAAAAATCCCAACAGGTTTTCAGGTCTGTTGGAACTAGGATCTCTTTTTCTAAATAATACATTCTCTCTAAAATAATTCAAACAAGGTGTTAGAGATATTGTTTGTCTTAGATGAAAGTATTACTAACAGGCGCTAATGGATATATTGGCAAGAGGTTATTGCCGATCCTTTTAGACAAGGGTCACGAGGTAACTGCTGTTGTAAGAGACATCAATACCTTTCAGAATAATACTTTCAAGAGTGAAAGATTAAGAATTTTTCAAGCTGACTTCTTAAAGCCGAGCACTCTGGAAGCTCTACCTCGGGAAATTGATGTTGCTTTCTACCTGATTCACTCCTTAAGCAATAATGCAGATGAGATCTCGAAGATGGAAAGAAGCATTGCTGAGAACTTCGTTAATTATATAGACAGCACCAATGCTTCCCAGGTTATATATCTGGGAGGTATTAGTAACGATGATCGACTATCGGAGCATCTTACATCTCGCTTGATGACCGAGTCAATACTTTCTAACTCAACTATCCCATTGACTGTTTTAAGAGCAGCCATCATCATTGGTTCAGGAGGAGCATCCTTCGAGATCATTAGAGATCTTGTAGAAAAACTACCTGTAATGGTTGCACCTAAATGGCTGAACACCAAATGTCAGCCGATTGGTGTAAGGAATGTGATCCACTATCTGTCTGAATCAATTGGGAATGAAAAGCTATACGGAAAGACCTTTGATATTGGCGGCCCTGAAGTTCTGACCTATAAGGAGATGCTTTTAAAGTTTGCTGAGGTTAGAGGAATGAAGAGGTATATTCTTACGATACCTGTCATGACGCCTAGACTGTCTTCTTATTGGCTATACTTCGTAACCTCTACCAGTTACCAGATCGCCATCAATTTGGTTGATAGCATGAAGAATGAGGTGATTGTTAAGAAGAAGGGAATTGAAGAGATGATTCCACAAGAATTGATGTCCTACAAGGACAGCGTGAACTTAGCATTTAAAAGGATAGAGCAGAACATGGTTGTATCTAGTTGGATCGATACTCAGATCAATCATTCTGAACAAAAATCTCTCAACCATTATATTCAAGTTCCTCAGCATGGAACCTTCAAGGATCTCAAAGTGCTTTCTTTTCCAAAGACCAATTCAGATGATGTATTAGAAAATATTTGGTCAATTGGAGGAGATAGGGGATGGTATTATGGTAATTGGCTCTGGAAGATCAGAGGGTATTTAGACAAGTTAGCAGGAGGAGTTGGATTGAGAAGAGGTAGAAGGAGTCCAAACAAGATCAATTCAGGAGATTCTTTGGATTTTTGGAGGGTACTATTAGCCGATAAAGAAGAGAAGCGACTCTTGTTGTTTGCTGAAATGAAACTACCGGGTGATGCTTGGCTAGAGTTCAAGATCATTAGTAAAGACAATGAACAGGATCAACTCGTCCAAACGGCAACCTTTCGTCCAATTGGATTATTAGGAAGGCTTTATTGGTATGCGGTATTGCCATTCCACCTTTTCGTTTTCAGGAATATGATCAAGAATCTTGTTGAATATAGACATTAAGCCTAGCTAGGCTCTGAGATAATGTATCTTAGGGATAGAATCCACTAGCATTTGAGTATAAGGGTCTTTCGGTGAATGATAGAGTTGATCAGCCTCTCCTTCTTCAACAATTTTACCTTCCTTCATGACCATTACACGATCAGACATATATTTAATAACTGATAGGTCGTGGGAAATGAAGATATAGGTGAAATTGTGCTTAGACTTTAATTCATTCAGAAGATTAAGTACCTGTGCTTGAACCGATACATCCAATGCGGAAACAGATTCATCACATATTATGAATTTAGGAGAAAGACCAATGGCCCTTGCAATACAAACCCTTTGTCTTTGTCCTCCGGAAAATTCATGAGGGTATCTGCTGTATTGATCAGCTGTTAATCCAACCGTTTCCATTAAATCGATCACCCTCTCCTTCCTTTCCTTGGAGTCAGATCCAATTTTATGAACCTCCATTGGTTCTCTAATGATCTCACCAATGGTCATTCTTGGATTCAGAGATGAGTATGGATCTTGAAAGATGATCTGCATATCCCTTCGGAAGGGCCTCATAGCATTTTCATCTAGCTTGCAAAGCTCATTACCCTTGTAATAGACACTTCCTGAACTAGCTTTGATCAATTGGAGGATGGTTCTTCCCAAGGTGGTCTTCCCGCAACCTGATTCACCAACCAATCCGAGTGTTTCTCCTTCTTTAACTTCAAAAGAAACATTGTCAACTGCCTTTACATAACCAACAGTTTTCCTGAATACACCTTTTTGAATTGGGTAGTATGTTTTAAGATCACTGACTTTAAGAATTGTATCGGCCCTATTGATCTTCTCAAGGCTGGCAACTCTTTCACTCTGTCCCACTTTAAGGGAGCTCAATTTGCTTTCAAAGGAAGGGTCGTTCATAAAATCACTGACTGTTGGCAGCTTAATCAACCTATGATCCTCCGGCGGTCTGCAAGCGATCAACCCTTTTGTATATGGATGTTGGGGCTGTGTAAAGATATTCTTTGCAACTCCTTCTTCTAAAAGTTCTCCATTCTTTAAAACAACAATTCTGTCTGCGATCTGAGCAACAACTCCCAAGTCATGAGTGATAAAGATGACGCTCATATCCAGCTTTTTTTGGAGCTCTTTGATCAAAGAAAGGATATCTTTCTGAACGGTAACATCAAGTGCTGTTGTTGGCTCATCTGCAATTAACAGTTTGGGCTTGCAGCAGATTGCCATAGCGATCATTACCCTTTGTTTTTGTCCACCCGAGATCTGATGAGGGTAACTGTCATAGATCGATTCAGGGCGTGGTAGCTTGACCTCTTCAAACCATCTGATCGTTTCTTCTTTGGCTTCCTTTTTATTCAAACCCATATGTAATCGGAGGGCTTCAGCAACTTGCTCACCACACTTTATAACCGGGTTTAAAGAAGTCATGGGCTCTTGAAAGATCATGGCAATTTCACTTCCCCTTATCTTTTGCAGCTCTCTTTCTTTCATCTGAAGAATGTCTTCCTCAGAGTCTCTGCCATAAAAATTTATTTGACCACCCTTAATAATTGCATTGTTTGGGAGGAGTCCAATAGTACTAAGAGAAGTTAGAGATTTTCCGCTCCCTGATTCCCCAACTACTCCCAAGCATTCTCCTTTTCTAATATTGATATTTAGTTTTTTGAGAACTTCTTTGTATTTCCCTTCGGACTTAAATCCCAGACTCAAATCCTTTATCAGCAGAAGATTGTTATTGGATTGGGTCATTTTATTATTCTGATCTCTTTTTTGAGAATTGGTTTTTCTCCCATATACTTTAAGAGCAGTTGAGCAACAGCTAAGGTATCACTTTGACAATATTCAACAATTCTATCGATGTTCTTTTCTTTATAATACACTTCCGATACCTGACTTCCATCCATATCATTTTTAGGGGATTCGATATTGAATAGCTTACAGAGTAATTTTAGAGAAGTATAACTTTTAAAATCACCAAACTTCCAAAGATGCATAGTATCCAGGTGCTGAACCTCCCAGGGTTTTCTCCCGGCTATATCCAGAAGATGGGGGAGGTTTAAGCTATTGATCAATATTCTTCTAGATAAGTAGGGGAAATCAAACTCCTTCCCATTGTGAGCGCATAGAAGGTACTCAGAGCCCTTATAGAACTTGTCTAAGATCAGGATCAATTCTTTTAGTAGAGTTGTTTCATCATGTCCACTAATCGACTTTAATCTGAACTCTCTTTTTGTACCTTGAAAGGAAAAGAGTCCCATCGAGACGCAAATCACCTTTCCGAATTCGGCATATATTCCGGCACGGCCGTAGAGCTCTTCGGGAGTTGTTTCCTCTTCAGAACGAATGAAAGAGGCTTTGTGGTCCCAAAGTTCTTTCCACTGTTCATCTAGTTTTGAATGATCCTCAGCTTGAGGAACGGTCTCAATATCCAGAAATAAAACTTTGCTTAGATCTATCTGTTTAAGCATGGTAAAAAAGGGCTTTCTTATCTAAGATAGTGAATTAAACCCTAACACCAATAACCAAGATATCATCAACTTGCTCCTCTTCTTGCATCCAGTCGAAGAGGGATTCTTTCAAGCCTTCTCTTTGCTCAGATAGGTCTTTATTGGAGAGTTCTATAAGCAGGTCTCTAAACCTCTTATACATAAATTTCTTTCCTCTAGGTCCACCGAATTGATCAGCGTAGCCGTCTGAGAAGATATAGATCTGATCGCCTTTTTGAAGCTGGATCTTATTGTTGGTAAACTTATTTTCTGCATCATTGACAAAGGACCCAATTGGAAACTTGTCGGCTTTTATTTGCTCAATATCACCGTCTCTAAGCAAGTATAATGGATTAAATGCCCCTGCGTATTCTAGTTCAAGACTTCCTTTCTTCAATGAACAAATTGCCACATCCATTCCATCTTTGCTGGTAGAATCTGCATCTTTTTGATGCAGAGTTTCAGTGACACCTTTGTTCAGGTGGTTTAGTATCTCTGCAGGACTAGATCCACCAGAGGTGATAATTGCTTGCTTCAATTGATTGTATCCAACGATAGACATAAAGGCACCGGGCACTCCATGTCCTGTGCAATCCACAGCAGCAAAGAAAACTTTTTCATCTGTTTCACCCAACCAATAAAAGTCTCCACTTACAATATCCTTCGGCCTATAAAGAATAAAGGAATCCGGTAAAAGTTTTCTTACATAGCTTTCCGGAGGTAGAATTGCCTCTTGGATTTTCTTGGCATATTTGATACTATCAGTAACTTGAACGAAGTATTCTTCGATCTGCATTCTTTGCTGATTGATCTCTTCTTTTTGCTTGACTACCTCTGCAGTTCGTTGTTTTACTTTTTCTTCTAGGATCCTCTCATTTTCAGCAAGATCATCACGCATCTTAAGCAATGCATGCCCTAAAGAATCCTTGGAGCTGAGAGGTTGATATTCTTTCTCAAAATTACCGGCACCAACAGCATTGGCAAAGTCTTTAGTTCTTTTCAGGCCAGATACAACATTGTTCATTGCAGCTGTCATTTCACCGATCTCATCATTTCCCTCTTTCATTTTACCTGCAGGGAATACACCTCGACCAAGTTTTACTGCAACTTTCTTTAGTCGGATGATAGGATCAACAATTGTCTTAGTAGTATAGAATGCGATCACAATTCCAATGATGATAAGAGCATTACCAAGATAGACCACTAGCATTTCCAAGCTATCAAAAGACTTGAACATACTAGCTGTATGTGAATCAGCGGCTTCCTTTTGAAGGATGATAAGGTTGTTTAGCTGACTCATCGCCAAATAGGTAAGACGATAGATTTCTCCTCCCTCTTCTATACTTCCATTTGCATTAAGAACTGCAAATGGATTTTCTTCATAATCTTCAAAGGTTTGAAGCATATCAATAACATCAATGGTCTGTTGATGAAAGAGAAGTTCAATTGTCTCGTAAAGGTTCTGAAGGGAATCTTGATGCGGATCTGGCCAGTTGAGTGAGAGTTGCTTGATTTTCTTCTTTAACTCAGGATATTCTTCTCTTCGAAAGTTAATCAATCGCTCTTTGTCTTCATGATGCTTAAAAGCACCAACCCATGTTTCTAGAAACAATCTGGACTCAAGAATGCTAAATTTAAGCTCTTGAAGGGCTTTTACTGAAGGAGTATTGATACTGTTGATCTCGTCATTGATCCTCTTACTTTCACTGAGAGTAAAATAGGTCGTAACGAATACAATCATGGTAAGAACGATTAGAATACCGAAGCCGGTACCTATCTTCTTTCCGATTGTAAATCTGATCTTCATTGGGGGGTTTTTCTTTATTCAGAACCACTATCTGAACCACCACCTAACTCGGAATCAAGAGCTTCTAACTCTTTCTTGTAGAATTCTGACTTTTCAATATCATTCAAGCTAAAGTAGATCCCTTGCAGTCCAATGAGATTTTCTCTCTTCTTGGGATCCAATTCATAAGCCTTAAGCATATAAGGCAATGACTTTTTGAAAAGTACGATGATGCGATCTTGAACCTCGTTCAATTGCTCGAGATCAAGACTGTAGTCCATATTATTTACAATGTCAACACCTTGGTTGTAGTATAGAATTCCCATATTGTAGTTTGCACTAACATTATTAGAGTCTACTTCCAGTATTTCATTGTATAGTTCAATTGTTTTATTGTAATATTCTTGTGCGTCAGTTGAGTCTTCTTCAGCTAGTCTACTATAAATTGTTGCTAGAGCTAGATTGAAAATGATGTCCTTATCCTTGAAGTCCGTTCCTGGATAAGCAGTAGATATGATTTCCTTATAGAATTTATAATTACTTAATGCCTTTTTATATTCTGTATCATTTAAGGTAACGGCTGCGTGATTATAAACAGTTTCTGCCAGATACTTCATGTTCTTTCGCGAGCTTTCAGAATAAGTCCCATCTGGTTCGAGCTCTATGGACTTTTTAAAGCTTTCTACGGCAATGATCCTGTATGGAGATTGCTTCATATCAGGTTCTCTTTGCTTGAACAATTCCTTGTAAATGTTTCCTTTGTAATAGAAGGTAGACGCTTTGTCTTTGAAGAGGGTATCTTCAATTGCAGCATCGATCAATTCCTTCGCCTTATCCAATTCTCCCATCTTCAAATTGTATAACGCATTGGTAAGCTTGTTCTGGCTCAAGCCCACCTTAGTTACAAGGAGTAAGATCAGTATGGTGGTTATCTTTCTCACATTAATTAACTAATACAGCCAAGTTTTCTAGAACAGATGCGACCTTTAGGTTACGCTGCTCTATGTTAGCTTTGTTTAATTCAAATTTTTGGCGGCTTCCAACTATAATAAAGTTAATGGCAGCCCCTTGTTTAGCCAATCCTGGCTTTTCTGTTATAACTAGGGTGCTCTTACCTTTTAAGCTGGTTAAAGCCTTGTTCAATTGGTCTGTACTATCTTCTGGAATATAAAGGATGTGAGGATTCCCTAAACTCGATGGATCCTCGATATTTCTTATTGAAAACGTCTGATTACTTACTTTCTTAACCTTTGACATTTTATCAAGCTCTTGAAAAAGTGCTTCATTCTCGCCTAATATACCAATGGTAAACTCACCAGTCTTGTACTCCTCAGGCCATTCAATATACTTTGTGAAATTGTATATGAAAACCGCCTTGATCTTAGCGTTTGTATCCACCTTCTGACTAGAAGTACTTGGACTAAACGCAGTACTGACTGAAAAGACTGCCACCAATATTATGCTTACTATTCTTTTCAATAGCTTGTCAACTAAGATTATAAAAGTAATAAACTTTTGTAACTAAATACAATTGTAGGCTCTTTGACCTTGTATTTTGCAAATAAAGCATTTTACTTTTTCCTTGTGTTAAATAGATCTTTATTTTTTCTTCCTCTACTTCCGCCCTTACCTCTTGTTCTACTACCTGAACTTTTTAATCGGCTTCTTGAAACGGTTCGCTTCATTCCAAAAGTCCTGCCAGGTTTTGCAGATTTCCTGAAAGTACCTGATTGTCTTCTCTTACGTTTAATTAATTTAAATCGTTTCCTTTTGCTCTTATTTAATTTTGCTTTCGCTCTTCCTTGGAAGGGATTTACAGTACTAAAAAGAGTTGGATTCCTAAATTTTCCGCTAGGAGCACCACTCTTAGATCTACCTCCGCCCCTTGAAGTTGGACCATGATAGGTCTTGCTGCAAGCAATAAGTAGAAAGAAAATAAGACAAAGGCCTAAGATTTTTTTCAATAGAGCACCCATTTGGATGTCGCGAAATTACCAAAAGCATGCCGCAATCTTGCGATTATTCGTCCATTACTAGTAATGGGATTTCCGTTCTAAAAGACAGCTTATTGGTTATTGACTTGGTAAAAATTCTTTCAAATAGGCTATGCTTTCTAGCCAACATTGCAAACAGATCAGGCTGTTTGTCATTGATGTAGTTACTCAGTCCATCTATTATGTCTTCATTTGAGCTAAAATGGATAGAAGTCGGGATGTCCCCTGCCATCTCTTCCAACAAACTAGCTTGCTTGGCTTTTTCTTCAGCAATACTCTCGTCTTGTTGTCGAACTACGTTTACAAACTCAATGGGTGCATTTGTTATTCTAGCCAACTTGAACAATACTTCCATTTGAATCGGGTCATTGAGTTTCTTTAGATCGGTTGCCATGGCTATCTTTTTGATCTCTTTGATCTCTGCATTTTCCGGAATGGCTAGCACCGGGCATTTGGTTGTTTGGATAACCTCCAATGTATTGCTGCCAATAAATATTTCCTTGATACTAGAGGCGCCTTTAGTTCCCATTACTATCAAATTGGTCCTCTTATCTTCTGCAACTTTTGGGATCAATGGAACAAAACTTCCAACTCTTGAATCTATCTTAATATTCAGATGAGCATAACGTTTATCTTCTAATATCTTATTCTTGATCTTATTCAATTCGCTCTCAGAATCAGCCTTCATCCTATCAACCATGGATACTAAAAGATTAGACTTGGAATATGGAAGCTTATAACTGTTGAACAATGTAAGGTCGGCGTTGAATAATCTGGCCATTTCAACAGCAAAAGGCAAGGCCTTTTCTGAATTAGGAGAAAAATCAGTTGGAAATAAAACGTGCTTCATTCTTCTAAGATGCTATTTCCAAATATATAAATTCTAAAGACGAAAACAATTTGCTAATCTACTAATAGCATAAACCCTTTTCCATGGCTATTGATGATCTGAATATCCTTGTCTTCTTTAAAGATCTTTCTCAGTTTGGTAATGTAAACATCCATGCTTCTGGAGTTGAAGTAGTTATCGTCACCCCATATTAAATTTAAAGCATCATTTCGATCCACAACTTCTCCCATATACATGCAAAGCACTCTTAGAAGCTCATTTTCCTTTGAAGTAAGCTTCTTGCCTTCCCCATTCAACTCAATTACTCTTTTATCAGGGTAAAAGGTGTAGTCCTTTATTTTGAACTCCTTCTTTTGAGCCAAACTTTCTTTCATCTCTTCCACTCTTCTCATGATTGCTTCTATTCTCATGAGCAATACCTCCATACTAAAAGGCTTGGTGATATAATCATCTGCACCGGATTGAAATCCTTCTTTAACATCTTCCTCCATACTTTTTGCTGTCAAGAAGATAATAGGGGCTTTGGAAGAGATCTTTCTAATTTCTTTTGCCAGTGTGAAGCCGTCTTTTTTGGGCATCATCACATCCAGCAGACAAATATCATATTCATCTTCTGTGAATGCTTTGAATCCTGCTTCTCCGTCTTTTACCCACCTAACTTTATTGTCTTTGATCATGAGATAATCAGAAAGCATTCTTCCTAAGCTTTCATCATCTTCAACTAATAAAATATTCAAGTTCTTTTCCATGTTCCTTGTTTCTTTAAATATATTATCACTGTGGTGCCTTCACCAGATTTACTTTTCAATTTTAATTCTCCTCCAAACAGTTCAACCATTCTCTTGACATAGCTCAAACCTAGTCCAAAGCCTTTCACTTCATGTATATTTCCCGTATGAACTCTGTAAAATTTATCAAAGATCTTCTTTTGATCTTCCTTGGAGATACCAATTCCATTGTCCTGAATACTCAGTACTAGATTATCACCTTCAACCTTGCTTTCAACCTTAATATGCACCTTTTCCTTGCTGTATTTATTCGCATTGTCCAATAGATTGTATAACACATTGGTGAAATGGATCTCATCAATGATCGCTTGATCATTCTCTGCGTTCAAGTTCATTTCCAAATCACCTCCTTTCTTGTCAATTTGTATTTTGAAACTTTCGGCTACTTTCTTAACAATTGGATGAACTTCATGAGTACGGAGGTCGATCTTTAACTTAGAAGAGTCCCAAACAGCGCTCTTAAGGACGTTGTCAACTAATAGAGACAACCGGCTATTTTCATTGGTGATCATCCCAACATATTGTTTTCTTCTTTCCTCTTCAATATTAATTGCCGGGTCGCTCAAAGCTTCGCAAGCTAAAGAGATGGTAGAGATTGGTGTCTTTAGTTCATGGGTCATATTATTGATAAAGTCATTTTTGATCTGCGACAGTTTTTTCTGCTTGATAATGGTGGAGAAAGAACCATAGAAAATAAGCGAAAGAATAATTACGATCAAAAAAGAAATAAGAAGTATCCGCCAGCTATTTAGCCAAATAACGCCTGAACGATTGGGAAAGTATAATAGGATCGTATCACTTTGGATAAAGTAATCATTGGGAAAGAGTTGCAAACTGTACTCAGATTCTTTCATTTCATTTGAGAACCTGGAATTTTCATAAAAGCTCAATCGTCCGCTTTCTCCATCGAGAATGTCAAAATAAAAAGGAGTATGAATCCCCTTTTTCAATAGCTCAAGCCTAAATAGTGAGTCGATCTTTGAAGAATCTACTCTTTCGTTGAAATTATTGCTGATCCTAATAAAGGCCAGTTCATTCACAATTTCATTGATCAGGGTAGCTTTCCTTTTTATTTGGTTTTTTACCAAGCTGTCATTGCCAACAACTGATGGAACAATCCTTGAATTGATTACTCTTTTTTGAGTCTCCCTCATGATGAATGTGGTGGAGTCATTCCTTTGAGGATTTGGCAACTCTATATTCAATTTGAATCGATCACCCTGGATACTGGCATAGGACTGCTCTCCTTCATTTGGGTTTTTGGAAAGGGAAGAACTAAGTGGGAAATTTCCTAAACTGACCAAGGAGTCACCTTCATAGTTTTGGAAAGATTCCTCACTGAGCAGTTGGCTGGTAACCTTAGTGATGGCTTCTTCCTTTTCAAGTTTCTTGATTACCTCTTGCATGGCGGTCATTACTCCTTGGTCGAACTGTTCTTGTTGACTCTTTAAAGAAACTTTGATCCAGTACAATTGAAGAGCGATCAAGCAAATTATACTGATGCTTGAAGCAATGATCAAAAAACGAATTCTGCCTTTGTCCATAACTGATTGAACCTACGAAGATATAGTGAATTCAAACTGTTGCGTCATCCTTAACACAAATTAACAGGCCTTAGCTATAGCGTCAAACCCTTCTTTTTTTAGCTATTTTTATTCAAAATTTTAAGATGTTCAAGATTCGAAACTATATCAATGGTGAGCTACTTCCACCACTGTCAAATTCCTATATAGACAATTATGAGCCAGCAAGAGGGGAAGTTTATAGTTTGATCCCTAGATCATCTTCTGAAGACCTTAAGCTGGCCATTGATGCAGCAAAGGAAGCTTTTCCAAAATGGGCTGCCACTTCTAAGGAGGTGAGAAGTGACTTTATGAGAAAGATCTCAGAAAGAATAGATGAGCGATTAGAGGAACTTGCAAAGGCTGAATCTAAAGATAATGGGAAGCCTCTTTCACTAGCCATGAAAGTGGATATACCAAGAGCATCCAAAAACTTCAATTTCTTTTCCTCTGCAATTAAGCATTTTGAATCTGAATCTCACTTCATGGAGGAGGGGGTACTGAATTATACTTTGAGAAGTCCAATTGGAATTGCAGCTTGTATTTCTCCTTGGAACTTACCTCTTTATCTTTTTAGTTGGAAAATCGCTCCAGCTATTGCAGCCGGGAACTGTGTTATAGCAAAGCCCTCAGAAATTACTCCAATGACAGCTTATTTACTTTCAGAGATCTGTCAAGAAGTTGGTTTGCCAAAAGGAGTATTGAACATTTTGCATGGATACGGTCATGAAATTGGAAAGGAAATGGTTGCTCATGATGACATCTCCATCATTTCATTTACCGGTGGAACAAAGACAGGAGAAGATATCGCTTCTATTGCAGCACCAAAGTTCAAAAAATTATCTCTGGAGTTGGGTGGTAAGAACGCATCCATGATCTTCTCAGATTGCAACTATGAGAAAATGCTCAAGACAACCCTTCGATCAGTTTTTGCCAATCAAGGTCAGATATGCTTGTGCACTTCCAGATTACTTGTTCAAAGAGATATATATGAAAAGTTCAAGGCCGACTTTGTAAAAGGAGTAAAAGGGTTGAAGGTGGGAGACCCCAATGATCCAAATACAGATCAGGGTGCAGTGGTTTCAGAACAACATTTCAAAAAGGTACTTTCTTACATTGATCTTGCTCAACAAGAAGGTGGAACAGTTCTGTGCGGAGGTAAAGCCAAGGATCTATCATCAGAGGGAAAAAATGGATGGTTTATAGAACCAACTGTTATTGAAGGCTTGGATCATTCTTGCAGAACCAATCAAGAGGAGATCTTCGGACCTGTTGTTACCATACAGCCCTTTGATAAGGAAGAGGAGGCTTTGGAGCTTGCAAATTCAACTAAGTATGGACTAGCATCTGTTGTATGGACGGAAAACCTCAGCAGAGCTCAAAGGCTGGCAACCTCATTGCACAGTGGGATCTGCTGGATCAACTGCTGGTTGGTGAGAGATCTAAGAACTCCTTTTGGCGGAGTTAAGCAAAGTGGTGTTGGCAGAGAAGGTGGTTTTGAGGTTCTCAAGTTCTTTACAGAGCCAAAGAATGTTTGTATTCAGTTTGATCGATAAGGTTTAAGACTTAAAACTCGAATTTGTCTTCCAAGATATCTCTATAATCAACTAAATTGCTGATGGCTCGATAGTATTCAAACCTATCGTGAAAAGAGTCTTCCTCATCCTGTTTTTTCTTCAGCTTTTTGAACCTGGTCTTGTAAAATTTTTCAAGTGCTTTTTTCTCTTCCGCCCTCAAAGTTGCACCATCGAATTCTTTTATTTCTAGGTCACTAATACTCACCACCTTAGACCCATCAATTTGAGATAAATAAGTTTGAATTCTCTTCCTGTGCTCCACTCTTCGAATCTTTCGTGCAAAGTTAATTTCTTTTGATCTTCTAATCCATCTTTTTAGACTAGTTGTCATTTTATGAAGATGAATATGGTAAAATGTAATTTCAACTGATTTAAGCCAATTTCTAGCTTTCAACAGTCGAACTGTTAATAGTATATCTCAATGAGTAAATGATCAGTTGACTAAGAGAATACCTTTGTTAGCAATGAAGAACATATTACTTATATCTAGCCTATTCTTATCTGTGCTTCTATTGGGCAGTAACCCTCAAAAGATGAAGCTCTCTGAGGATGATTTCCAGACCAACTTCAATATTGCCAAGCAACATCTTTCACAGAGAAGAATTGAAAAAGCAATACCTTATCTCACTTATTTACAAAAAGAGTTTCCTTCCAATGCCAATCTTAAGTATTTGATCGGTTTGTGTTATGCAGAGTTGAATATTGTAAATCCATTGACCATTGAATTATTGGAAAAAGCGGCTGAAAAGAGCTCTCTAGATTATGATCCGAATAGCCTAACTGAGAAAAGGGTTCCTGTTTATGTATACTATTATCTCTGTTTAGCATATGCACAGAATAGAATGTGCGATAAGGCTGAAGAAGCAAGAAGTAAGTTCGAGGAGATCTATCCATACAAGGATCCATTTTATCTGAAGGAGTCATCAAGTTGGATAGAAAAGTGCAAAGAGATGGAGGAAGTGCCTGAAGAGGATAGCATTCCTGAGTACCCTGACTTTATTCCTTTTTCATCTGATCAATCAGGACTGTCAATGGAGGAAATAATTCCAGTGGATTCTTCAAGAGAAGAGCTTAGCTCTAATGAGCAAGCTGCAGCAAAAATAAATATGTATCCGAGTCATGTTGTTACAAAGCATGTAGAGTATAGCACTGGATTCCCACTATATGGAGTTCAATTGGGAGCATTTAAAGAAGTGGTTCCTGTGGCACGATTCAAAGACTTAAAGAACGTGGATGCCTTTATGGATAAAGATGGTCTTATAAGGTATGTAGTAGGTCATTTTGGGATTTATTCGCAAGCAGAGTCTTTATTGAAAGTTATCAAGGAGAAGGGTTATCCGGATGCATTTGTTGTGAATGTCAACAATGCTCGAAAGTTTGCAGATGAGGTGATCAGCATTGATAATGTTAACATCAAAAGAACATTAAAAGGTAAAGTGGAATATAGAATCCAAGTCGGAGCATTTAAAGATGAAGTTCCGGAAGAGTTAGCTGCTATGTATTTGAAGATTGAAGGAATTGAGGAAGTAAGTGACAAAGAGCTAACCTACTTAACGGTTGGCAAATACAACACATATGAAGAAGCAAAAGCTTATCAGCAAGGGATCAGAGATGCAGGGATCTCAGACGCTTTTGTGATTGCTTTGAATGAGGGGAAAAAGATCCCGCTTCAGAAAGCAAATAATTATGGTAAGAACTAAAATAGCAAGCCTCCTTCTTATTTTCTCTCTTCTACTGCCGGCTATATCTATGGCAGAGTCCAAATTGAGCAATGAAGAGTTGTTTGACCTTGCTAGGAAGCAACTAGCTAAAAGAGAAATAGAAGATGCTATTCTTAGTTTGAGAAAATTATATGTGCAAGATAGATCCAATGCCAATATCAATTTTCTTATGGGTGCCGCATATACTGAGCTAACAGCATCTTCAGATAAAGCGATATACCATCTTAAGAAGGCTGTCAAGCATATAGATGAGTATTACAAAGTAGGCGATTATGATGAGAAAAACGCTCCGGTTCACACCTATTATTACTTAACCATAGCCCTTTCAGCAAGAGATGATTGTTCAAAGGCTGCAGCGGCTAATGAGAAATTGAAGAAGTATACATCAATGATCGATCTGTACTTCGTAGATGAAGCTGCAAGACATATGCAGAAATGTCCTTATGAGAAGATAGACCCCACCTTTGAAAGTTGGTTGAACTCAAATGAAAAACCTGAAGGTTATTTGCCCGATAGTTTGCCTGTGGATTCTGCATTTGTTGAAGAAGTTGAAGAAATAGCTATTCCTGCAGATACTATTCTAGCAGATCTAGATAGTTTGAGGAAAGTGGAACTTGGGGTGGTTACAAGAGAACTTGAATACTCTACATCAGCCCCTTTGTATGGGGTGCAAATAGGAAGCAATACCATGCCCAGTCCTATAAGTGCCTATAGTAAGCTAAAGAATGTAGATGTATTTATAGATAAGAATGGAATGGTTAGATATGTTGTTGGTCATTTCTCCTATAAGAAACAAGCTGAATCTCTTTTGGTAAAATTGAAGGAAGAGGGTTATAAGGATGCATTCGTAGTAAATGTCAACAATGAAAGAAAGTATTCTAATGAGCTAATTAGCTTTGGCAACGTTAATTTAAAGGCAGGGATCAAAGGGGCAGTTGAGTATTATGTTCAATTGGGCGCATTTAGAGATAGTGTTCCTGACTATTTAATGCAGATGTATTTGACGGTTGATGGATTGAAGGAGCTCCGATATCGAGAGATGACACTAATGACCGTTGGCACTTTTTCTACTTATAAAGAAAGTGTGAAAAAGAAGGAAGATCTTCAAAAGTTACCTATAGAAGGTATTCAGGAAGCTTTTATCGTAGCATTCAATAGAGGCAAGAAGATCAGTCTGCAGGAAGCTATCAATCATACAGATTAGTGGATTTTATCCATAAAAAAAGCCCATCTATTTAGATGGGCTTTTTTGAATGATCAAAATATTCTTTAAGGTACATCTACCTCAATAGCATTTAAGATATTCACTTTGTCTCTTGTTACAAAGATCACAATGCTAAGGTCATCAATAACTGCCTCCCCTTCTCCTCTTCTATTTTGAGGGTGCTCAATAAAGTTCATAGGGATGGTGTAATTGTAGGTCTTGTTGTATCTGCTTCCTTCAGTTGTAGCTCCGGAAACTTCTTCACCCCACTGACCGGTTAGGTATTCTCTAAGGACATTGTTCTGGTAGTATGCAGAGTCATAGAATCCTCCTTGTTGAGGAGTCCAATTAACTTGTAAACTTTTGATATTGTCTTGCAGAATTCCAACGTGGATATAATTCTTTTCAGTTTCTTCAGCTGTATAGTAAAGTTCAACTTCAACAGTTAAGTTTCTATTGGCATCAATTTGCACATCAGCACCAATATTAACTGGCGCATCCATGGCATTTACTTGAGCAGCTGTATTTCCCCAATGTGTACGACTCATGCCTAGAGGTGGAGAAACATTGGAGTTCAATCCAAAGTCACTTTGAACATTTAGTCTGTTCATACTTCCGGATGGGTAACTATTGACTCCTGCTTGAGAGATCAAAGCTGCATCAAATCCGGTTCTGAACTCTGCATAGAATAATGTATCATTACCACCATTTCCATTAGGGTAAAGAACACCTCCTGTAGGATTAGCAAAGCTACCACCATGAGTTGCAATGGTTATAAAATTGGTACCTAAGTTTTGTTCAATGCCTTCAGCGATCCTTGCGCCATCTGGGCAGTATTGGCATTTTACACCGGTAAAGTCTTCCAAAACAGCAACTCTTTTCTGTTTTGCTGTATCAGCAAGGAAGTTTTGGCTTCCACCGCCGCCGCCGCCATTGCCGCCGCCGCCACCATTACCACTGCCACCTCCATTACCACCGGAGCCATCACCTGGAATCTTATCCGTTTGTGGATCATCACCGGTAGCCGTTGGAACAAATTTTGGATTTTCTTCAAATGCTGTATCTTCTGTACAAGCATAAAAGCCCATAGCTAATACCGCAAAAACACCAATTACTAATTTTTTCATTGTTTTAAAATTATAGCCTCTAAAATTACGCATTTCACTGTTAATAAATCAAATGAGTCAACCAAATTGTTCATTTGTAAGCTTAGAGACTAAATGGAAGGAGCAAAGGTTGCTTTTAGTATAAATACAAAAGCCCACTCTTTGCAGAGTGAGCTTTGATGTTGAAGTGGAGAATATCGGAGTCGAACCGATGACCTCTACGCTGCCAGCGTAGCGCTCTAGCCAGCTGAGCTAATTCCCCTAATTGGAGGGAGCAAAAGTATTGAATTGTTCAAATATGAGTGAAGTTATTTCAATTTTTATCATTTTCGATCTGTGAAAGAATTCATTAGCAAGACACTTCTAGAGAAAGAACTTCTGGGAAAGATTGATAAGGTTGACTGCATATCGCTGATCTATGGAGGTTCTATAAATGATAGTTATTTAGTTGAACTTGATGGGCAGAAGTATTTTGTTAAGAGCAACAGTAGAGCTGATATTTCTAATTTCTTCAATGCTGAAAGGAAGGGTTTGGAGCTCTTGTCTTCATCAAAGGGAGTCTCTGTTCCTGCAGTTATCACAATGTATTCGGAGGGAGATAGTGGAATGCTGGTCTTGGAATATATTGAAGCAGGCAGAGAAACAAGTGACAGCTGGCAAAGATTTGGAAGTGAGCTTGCCGAATTGCATTCCAATTCTACAGAAGCTTTTGGATTAGAGGAGGATAATTTCATAGGTTCTTTGCCTCAACCCAATAAGCAATATGATAGTTGGGTTGAATTCTTCATTTCTCAGAGACTAGAGAAGCAGTATGAAATGGCTTCTAATTCCAGGTTATTGGACAGTAGCTTTAGAAAGATGCTTGACCAATTATATGGGCGGTTGGAGGATATTATTCCGTCTGAAAAGCCAGCTTTGCTGCATGGAGATCTATGGTCTGGAAATTTTAAGTTTAATAGTAAGGGCGTACCATATATTTTTGATCCTGCTGTATACTTTGGCCATCGAGAGGTGGATCTTGCAATGATGCACCTTTTTGGAGGTTTTGATAAACAAATTTTCCAATCTTATAATGAAGTATTCCCCTTAGAGACCGGATGGGAAGAGCGTATTGACCTGTTCAATCTCTATCCGCTATTTGTGCATGTGAATCTCTTCGGAGGCTCGTATATTCCTAGATTAGAGCAAGTGCTGAGAAAATATTTATAGTTACTTAAAAAGACCTAAAACCGTTTACTGTGAAATTGCTGCCGCTCACTTGATAATTGCCTCCTCTTGCTGAATCCTTTTGCAGCAGTCTCTTCATGAGAATAATTTTAATCGATTAACAATTAAAACTATTATTATGAAAAAGTCAATTATTCCTCTCTTAGTAGCCATACTTTTGATTCCAAGTCTGGCTTTTTCTTCAACCCTACTTTTCTCTGACAATTATAGCACTTTACATACTGCAGGCACTCATAATCTTTCAGGAAGTCTTTCTGTATCTAGCAATCAGCTGAATTATAATGATCTCGAAAATGGTCAAACGTATAGATATGAAAGAAGTCTCTTAACAACACTTGCTGCTAACGATAAATGGAGAGCTGAATTTAAGTTTCGTGTAAATAGTCATACATCTATTAATTATGGTGCTCAGATCTTCATCCTCAATAGCCATTCAGGTGTACATATGAACAATCAAACTTCAGGCTCTTCAATTTCCGTATGGATGGGAGACCTTCTTGGCTCTAATACAGATCTATTCCTGTTTATTAGAGGAAAGGATGGAAGCACTTTTCATGCTGCTTCCAGCAAGATTTATATAGATAAGAACACTACCTATTATGCAAGAGTTGAGAGATTAGATATTGATCTTTTTATTCTTGCCTTATATTCTCATGAAGACCGTTTGCCAAGTCAACTAATTGAAAAAGTATGTTATGTTCCTGATAACAATCAAATTGGAAGCTTTACTACCTTGCAGCATAGTGTCACTTCTTCTACCACACCGCGATTTTGCAATGGATTTATAGCTGACACGAAGATATGGGATGACCCAAAAGAGTGTTGCGAGTGTGGTCTTGAACCTACATTTACTGTGGATGAAGGCCCATGCCCAACGGAATTTACATATTCAGTAGACTTTTGTGATGAAACTTACTATATGGGCTCAGTCATGGACTATGACGACGGAAACCATGAATTTACAGGTTCATCTTCCGGCATGCTATACTATGAATATCCTGCTCATCTTCCTTACTACCCTGAGCTCACTTCATTTGCATATTACTATGATTACCAAACTCAGCAGTATACCTGCTGCACGGAAACCTATTCTTATCCTGAACCAATTATGCCAGCTATAGGATGTTCGCACGAAAATAATGTATTGGAGTTTCAAGCTGGAGACGGCTGTGATGCAACTGCTCAGTTAACATTACTTGGCAGTGACCCAAATTTTATGAGTATTCAAATTCAACATACATCAATAATAACTCCTAGGTCTCTATTCTTAGGAGCAGTTGTCGAATATGGAGATGGAAATGTTGCTCATCTTGTTGACTTAAATCAAATATTAATTCATTCATACTGGAATCCGGGAAGGTATACAGTGAAATTGACTCTATTTACCATGCAGTTCTTTGGATCATCGTGGCAATGTTGTTCAGATGAGTATACTCTAATTGCTGATTTTAGAATAGGATTACCCGGCTTTAGAACTTCAAAAGGATTTGATCAAATAGAAGGGGGGCTTGCTGAGGAAGATTACAACTTTGCGGTATACCCTAACCCATTCAATGATCAACTGAACATCAGCTTTGAGTCAGAGTCATCTGAGGTAATGGTATTCAATGCTATTGGCGAAATGGTTCAAAGGGTGAACACTATTGGAAAATCAAAATTAGAATTAGACCTTTCTGATCAACCCAGTGGAATTTACTTTATCAAAGTAAGAACAGGTGAAGAAATCCAAGTAAGGAAGATTGTGAAAGAATAATTCAGTAGGCTTTTCTCTTGATTTCTATAAGGGGCGGATTATTCCGCCCCTTTTCTTATTTTGTCAGTATGTATTCAAAAGCCTGGATATTCTTTCTTTGCTTCATTGGGACGGCAACTTTAAATGGCACTTTTGCCCAAGAAGCTGCAGATACAAGTTATTTGTACAAGCATCAGGTTGCTATTCCAAATGCATACGGGCAGATCAATGATGTTGTAGTAGATTCCAGTGGTAGGGTCTATATCATTTTTGCAAATAATGTAGTCCAGTATGATGGTGAGAGATATAAGACCTTGATCAAGGTAGATCTAGTGCACAATGATTTCATCAGAGGAGGAGTCCAAAATGACAAACTCTTTATTTATGATTACTTCGGTAGATTCTTCTATTGTGAAGAAGATAGTATCTACGCATATCCATACAATAATCTGCTCGTTGAAAACAATCCTTTTCACGAGTTAATCGACTTCAAAGTAGATTCAGCAGATAACCTCCATGTGTCATTTATCAATTCCAGTTATTTGATTATTGACAAAAACGGGAGTCTTCAAAGACCGCTAATTGAAAGGGGTATTCAACCTGCCGGGTATATATGCCTGTTGGATGAGAATAACGACCCCTTTTTCATTGGGTCCCAGGCAAGAACTCCAGCTCCTAAAGACACCTTCTTTTTGATGAACTCTTCCTATGAAATGGTTGATAAGGTAAAGGCTAGTATTAGGAATTATAAGTTGCCATCATCAGGAGTGAGAGCTGGGAAGTACTACCATTTCTCTACCGGCAGGGGACAATTGATCCATTTCAATGAAAAGAAGATCGAGAAGGTAGAAGAAGTTGGTCCAAAGATCACAAGGCTGTATTCCTCAGGGAATAATGTTTGGGTGAGTCTTTTTGGGGTTGGTGTGCTCAGGTTTTCAAAGGATTTGGACCTCAGTCAAGATAGAATCCAGTTATATCAAGGGAGGAACTTGATCGCTTCTGCCATTGATTTTGAATCAAACTGTTGGTCTTATGAACCCGATGGAAAGGTCTATCAACTAAGTCTGAATCCCCCTTTTTATCTTCCAAAGATTAATAAGATCCTTGTTCAGAAATGGATTTCCTCTATTGACCTTTCTGATTCTCTTCTTTTGGTCAACACAAGGGACTCTCTGTTCCAATTCAAGCTGAACAAAGAAGCTCTTTCTGTTTCCAACTTCAAATTACCTCCCTCTTCAGATAGAGTTCCTAAGATTATCACCAACGATAAGATGATCTATCTGAGCTACAGAGGGGAGCTCTATTCAAAGGAGGTTCAAAGCAGTCAATGGAAAAAGCTGGAATTGCCTCAAGAGATATTCAAGTTTCACCATGACAATCCGATCTACTTGTACCGCTTGATCATCAACAATGAAAAGAGAGTTTTTGCAACTCACAATAGATATCTGTTTGAGGTTATCGATCAAAATAAAATTTATGTCTATCCACCTTTTCAACGGAATATCTTTGATGTGTTATCGGCAAATGATCAGCTGGTTATAAAGACTGAAAGCGACCTACTAGTCGGTTCCGAGGAAGGCTTTGAATCTCTTTACAATACTTTCCCATCACTTAAAGGTAGGCAGCTGAATCTTTCCAGCACGGGAGAGATCTTATGGATCTCATCTGTCAATGATGGATTGTATTACCTGAAGAATGGCAAACTTGAAGAGTTGAAATTGAAAGGGGCCTCTATAACAAATGGCAAGCTGATAGACAGAGACTCCATGGAAGTGTTGTGTATTTCAGATCAAGGATTGATCAGTTTAAAAACCCTTGTAGAAAAGGATTCTATAATTGCACAAACTCATCCACAAATACAATTCTTCAACTATTCATTGCATAGCAGCAATAAAGATCAACTAGTTTGGATCAGTAGGGAAGGGGGTTTGCATTTTAAAAAGTTTGATGAGCTGTACAATCCAATTGCACCTTGTCCTCCATTGCAGATAGAGTTGTTGATCAACGGAAGGGAAAAGTATAGTGGAACTGGAGAGATTGACCCATTTCACAATTACCTGCAACTGCGGTTCAAGTCTCAGTTGTTGAGCATTGGAAAGAGCTATCGTTATCGAATCCCGGGAATGATAAATGATTGGCATACAACTGATCAAGACCTTGTTCAATTCGCCAATGTAAATAGCGGCAAATATGAGGTTGAGGCACAACAGCGGATGAATAAGAATGCATGGTCTCGGTCAAATTATTATAGTTTTGAAGTAGGCATACCATTTTTTAAATCCTGGTGGTTCATAGTTTTAATTATAGCTGTCTTTGTAACCATCATATGGTTTATTATCAATTGGCAAGTTAGGTTTCAAACACTTCAAAGAGAGCATGAACTAGACCGTTTGCGATCTGAGCAATTGTTATTGCGGTCTCAAATGAGTCCTCATTTTATATCCAATGTTCTTTCCTCCCTTCATTATTTGATCTTAAAGAATATGAACAAGGAGGCTGATAAATTTATTTCAAGCTTCTCACTATTGATGAGAAGGTCTTATCAATACAGTCGTCAGGAGCAAGTTTCCTTGAAAGATGAAATAGAATTCATAGAAGAATATTTACAACTGCAAAAGATGAGACTTGAGGGCGATCTTGAGTATAAGATCAATAGCCGGGGGATGAATATTACACAAGAGTCTATTCCAACTTTTATTCTCCAACCCATTGTAGAAAATGCCATTCATCATGGATTAAAAGGGAAAAAAGGTCTAAAGAAGATTGATATTGAGATAGCTTCCTTGAAGCCGGGTGAGATACTGATAAAGGTAGAAGACAATGGAATTGGATTCTCCAATAGTTTGGGGCATATCTTAAAAGAAAAAAAGGTGAAAAGCAGTTTATTTGTCATTATGGAACGTCTTGAGATCATCAATCAAAGACAAAATGGTAATTTGGAAATTGAACGAATAAAAAGGTCAGATGATGAATTCACGGTGATCACCCTGAAGATTCAAACCAAGAGAATATGAAGGCACTTATAATTGATGATGAGAATTTAGCTGCATTGCATTTAAGAGAGCTGATCAAGCTCAATTGCGATGAGGTAAGTGAAGTGTCGATCTTGAACGAGGCAAGTGAGGTCATTGAAAAGTTTTCTTCATTGGATATTGACTTGCTTTTCTTAGATATGGAAATGCCTGTGATGTCAGGTTTTGAGTTGCTGAGCAAGCTTGATCTAAAAGACAATTGCCAAGTTATTGTGGTAACCGCTTACGACAATTATGCATTAGAAGCTTACAAGAACGAAGCAATAGCTTATTTGGTAAAACCTGTTCAAGCTGATGAATTAAAAAAAGTAGTTAGTAAAGCGGCCCAGTTGAACAATGACCTTAATGAAAAGCTAAACCAAGGCTTGATCACCTCAAATTCAAAGCGCTTAAAGGTCTACGACAATGAAGAGTATAATCTATTGGATATAAATTCTTTGGTAAGGCTTGAAGCCAATGGAAATTACACTCATCTGCACACAGAAGATGATTCTTATGTTTCAACGATCCGACTGGGAACCTATGAATCTCAATTGGCAGATCTTGGTTTCTTTAGAATTCACAGATCTCATCTGATCAACTTGAACTATTTAAAAAAGATTGGAAAGGCAAGTGATGCATGTATTACTTTGCAAAACAATGTTACCTTACCCATCTCTTCCATCAAGAGAAATGAATTATTGAGCAAAGTTTAACGTTATGCTAAGTAAAATTTTTAAGAAGCTTCCTCTGATCATTGTACTTCTCTTTGCTGTATTGCAAGTAATTCCTAATAATAGACCTGTAAATAAAGAAGCTGAGGAAACCGACTTTTTAGCTGTAGAGAATATTGATTCTAATGTCGAGATTACCATAAAGAAAGCATGCTATGATTGTCATTCCAACCAAACCAAACACCCTTGGTATAGCTCTATTGCGCCAATTTCCTGGTGGATCAATGACCATGTTGAACACGGTCGCAAGCATTTGAACTTTTCTGATTGGGGAACTTACTCCAAAGAGAAAAAAGACCACAAAATAGAAGAATGCATTGAAATGATAGAAGAAGAAGAGATGCCTTTATTCTCTTATCAATTAGCACATTCTGAGGCCAGGTTATCCGATAAGGAAATACAAGAGCTTTTGACCTTTTTCAATGCTTACCTTAATTGAGAAAACTCCTCAATCAAACCGGTTTTGATAGCATATATGGTTAACTCGCTTGCCGAGCTTACCCCTAATTTTTTGAGAATATTCTTTCTATGAGTGTGAACAGTATGTGGACTTAAGTGTAAAAGTTCTGCAATCTCTTTATTGGTATTTCCTTGGGCCACTAAGGCAGTGATCTCATTTTCCCGATTAGAAAGAATAGTAGGCTCGCAATTGTCTTCTTCCTCGGAATGAGGCTTGCTTAGAATCAGGTCTAAGACCTTATTGCAGTAAAATTTTTCACCTTTTGCTATTGAAAAAACAGCATGCTTTATTTCATCCTCATCGCATTCTCTGGTTAAAAAACCCGCAACACCATTCTCCATTAAACTAATGGTGTTAGAGGAATTCTCAACCTCAGAGATGATCAAAAACTTCTGCTCCTTGAAATCATTAAGCAGAGCTTTGGCATCTTCTAGAGAGAAACCAGGCCCGCTGAGTGGGTCCATCACAACCAGATCATAAGTTGTAGTTAATAGAGATGATCTAACTTCCCTGTCGTTCTTAGCTGTATCGATCTGATCTATTCCGCCTCCTTCCAATACAGTCCTGAAGCCAGACTGCATCAGCACATTATCATTAGCATGTAGAATATGTAAGCCCATTATTTAGAATCATTCTAAAGAAGGGCAAAAGTCTGAATGAAAATCCAATAGAACAATAGGATGGGAATATTTAATATCCTATTTATTTTCCCGAGGACTTTAAATGCTCTACTTCTGACTTTAAGTCGAAAAGCATTTTGGAAAGGTCAGATAATTCTTGTTTTTCCGTTTTAACTTGATCCAGTTCAAATGAAAGTATAGCCTTTGCCTCCCAAAGTTCTCTTACCTCATATAAGGGGATCGAATAGGGGTCATAACCTTTATTGTCTGAAGTTAAGTTCAAGATCTCTTTTCTTAGATCAATTTCAACTCTCTTAAAAGTTAAGCCGTCATTTTCGGAGACAACTATATATGCCTTTCCGTCTTTAACTGCACGCCAATCATCCTCATATTTTGCTATGATGTAACTTCCTGATTGAATTGGCAGCATGCTATCACCTTCTATTTCAAAGGCCCTGAAAGTGCCTTGGTTCAATTGTTCCACCGGCAGTGAGAAGGAAGGTAATTGACCTATGAACTCAGCATCTTCCAACCCTTTTAAATAACCTGCGCTGGCCTTTTTTGGCACAAGGCTGATCCGTTCCATATTTTCATTGTCAACCACAATCGGGAGGATCTGAAGATCTTTTCTTTCCCATTCTGCAAAATCATCTTTCTTTTCTTTAGTGGCCAAGATGAGATCATCTGTGCTGACTTTAAAAAAGGATGCGATTCTTTTGAGCTTGTCAAATTTGGGCTCAGCTCTCCCTTCTTCATAGGATGCCAAAGTAGCTCGATTGATTCCTAACTTTTCAGCAAGTTGATTTTGCGTGAGCTCAAAACCTTTTCGTAAGACTTTCAGGTTGTTGCCGAAAATATTCAATGCTAATTAAATTAGAATGCTAATAATATTAGTATATTTGATGGGTAAAGTTAGTATTTACTATTAAAATTAGCAAACCATGACTTCTACCGAACATATTTATCATAAGATCAGAGGAAGCTATCCTGGCTATATCGGCATTGAATTGCCCAATGATTATAAAGTAATGTTACTAGATGAAGAAAACTTCAATGCTTATAGAAAGGGAATAGAATATCAGGCAATCATTGAAGAAGTGAAGTTCAATTATTGCCATTTCAAGAAACCGGTAGAAGGATCCTGGATTATAGTTATTGAAGGAGATGCTACTTATTTTGACCCATCTCGGATCAATGTGATCTACAAATCAGTTGACAATCCGGAATTGTCAACAAAATCTTCTGAGCTTATTTTTCCAACGGCCAGCACCACACATCCAGATGCATTTATACGATGATTTGACCTCTTGTGCAACTCATCTCTCTTGAACTTGATCTTAATGTCGGCCCTTTCCTTTTCATCACTGAAGATCTCCCAATATTTCAAGTCATTGTCCTCAATTGGAATGCTCATTAACTCATCAGAGCTGTTCATCACCTCTAATTGAAGATCTCCCAAGTACTCTTGAGCTGATACTAAAATTCTATACTTAGTCCTGGCACTGAGCTTCATGCTCACTTCAGCAGAATCGCTCCGATACATTTGAGCGACTTTCACTTCTCCACAGTAAGAGAATTCATCCAATGCAGAAAGATCAACTTTCTTGACGAAGCTATTACACTGTGAAAAAGTAAGATTGCTTGAGATTTGAAGGAGCAAGCTGAGACTTATTCCTAATATTTTGATTGTTTTCATTACCCATCAGATTGTTTTGATTAAACGCCGCAAAAGTCCTGAGGATAGGAGTCCTTTTCAGCTACCCCACCCTTAAGAATAACTTAAGTTCAAAACAGTTCTCATTAAAATGCTGTTAATGAGCTATACAATTAATTAATTGAAGAAAGGAAACCTTCCGGTCAAGATCTGTATTGTCTGCAAAAGACCCTTCGAATGGAGAAAGAAGTGGGAAAAGAATTGGGAAAATGTTAAGTACTGCAGCAAGAGATGCGCATCCAATAGAAAAGCAGATATCAATGAGTAAAGCTGTTGTTTGGTTTAGAAAAGATCTTCGATTGGATGATAATGAAGTGCTTCACAAAGCCATTCAGAATGAAGATGAATTACTCTTTTTCTATTGCTTTGAAGCAAGTGAATTTGGCAAAACTTCGTTTGGCTTTGCTAAAACAGATTCATATCGTGCTCAATTCTTGATCGAGAGCGTAAGTGATCTGAGACAAAGATTAGCCGGAAAAGGGGTTCAGTTAATTGTTAGAGTTGGAGAAACAGCTGATCATTTAAAGACTTTAGTAGAACAAAGTGAAGTCGAGAAGATCTATACTTCCAAAGCAATTCATCAAGAGGAGATTGCTATCCAAGAAAGGGTGGAAGAAATTCCCGGAATCCAGATCGATTATTCATTTGGAAGTACGCTCTACCATGTCAATGACCTACCCCATCATTATAAAGACACTCCAAAAGTTTTTACTGCATTCAGAAAAGCAGTTGAGAAGCATTCCAAAGTTAGAAAGTTGATTCCCGAACCATTTGAATTAAAAGCTTCTACCTTAAAGATAGAAGCAGGAGATATTCCAACATTAAGCAATCTAGGAATAGAAAGAAAAGAAAGGGACCCAAGAGCTGCTACTCTCGCAAAGGGAGGAGAAACTGAAGCAATGAAAAGGCTAGAAGAATACCTTTTTGGTTCTGAAGCCTTGTCCACTTATAAGGAGACTAGAAATGGATTGTTGGGTGAGAACTATTCCTCCAAGTTCTCTCTATGGTTGTGGAACGGCTGCATTTCGCCTCGCAGGATCTATTGGGAGATCAAAGAGTACGAGAATCAGATCAAAAAGAATCAATCAACTTATTGGCTAGTTTTTGAGTTGATCTGGAGGGATTTCTTTAAGTACATGGCCCTTCAGAATGGAAATCGAATATTTCACTTGAATGGGCTCAAGGAGACTAGCAATAATGATTGGTCTACTGATAGAGAAACTTTCGACCGCTGGGCTTCAGCTGAAACAGGCGTACCATTTATTGATGCCAATATGAAAGAGTTGAATCTGACCGGATTCATGAGTAATCGTGGTCGACAAAATGTGGCTTCTTTCCTGGTGAAGGATCTTGGTATCGACTGGAGGATGGGTGCAGAATACTTTGAGTCTAAACTGATCGATTACGATGTGGCAAGTAACTACGGAAATTGGATGTATATAGCGGGTGTTGGCAATGACCCTAGAGATCGGTACTTCAATGTGATCAATCAAGCCAAACGATATGACCCCCATGGTGATTATGTGAAATACTGGATACCTGACTTAGCTGATGTATCTGCTGAATATATTCACCACCCTTGGACAGAATCCTCCTCCTTGTTCAAGGAGCAATCCTACCCTCAACCAATAGTAGAACCAGATTATTGGAAGAAATATTATTAAATGGGCACTACCTTGTCTTCAATAAGGATGTAGACCGTATCCTGCTTTTTTACCTTCAGGGTATGTAATCCGGTTAGGCTTCCAAAGGCAGGAAGCAGTCCATTGTTCTTTCCAAAATAAAAGCAAGCAGCCCTATGGCTTTGTCGCCCTTTCCCTTTTAATCGAACTCCGGGATGAATATGCCCTGCAAGATTGTACGACTCTAATGATGTTTCTAATGGTTCATGAGACAAAGTAAAAGGAGGAATTTCCAGTTTTTCCTGATGAATGACCAATCCCATTTTTTTATATATCTCCTGATCTAGAATATCATGATTTCCTACCACCAACTCAAATTCCACCTCCGGAAATTCATCGACCAGTTCTTCAAAAACCAAACAGTCTTCATTGTATACACTATGAAAAAGATCTCCTAGAAAGATAACCCTCTTGAGCTCTGGAATCTGAAATAGTTCTCTTAGTTTTTCCCAATTGCTCCTTTGAGAGGAGGAGGGGATAGCAATTCCATTCTTGCGAAAGTGATTTCCCTTCCCAAGGTGTAGGTCTGCAATCAACAGACATTTGTTTTTGGGCCAATAGATTGCTTTTTGAGGAAGAAGTTGTAGCTCTTCCCCCAGCACTTCTGTAAACAAACCTTCTAAACTCAAAAGTCCCATCTGTACATGCAAAAATCGACAAATGAGACTTTTGAATTAAGTTATAGCTCCTTATTTCTTTCTTAGTATTGCAGCAGAGATCAAAGAGATCAAAAAGCCCAGAGGAAGGATTTCAATATAAGTGATAAAGAATCTAGCAATTGGATTTTCATACATTTTCATAAATGCTTCCATGCTTTGAACCTGAGCATTGATCTCAGCCTCACTTAAACCGCTTGATTTGATCTTCTCAATTTCTATAGCATTGTATTGAGCCCCAAAGTCAGCGAAGTATGTTTCAGATAGCACCATCCAAGTGATTACATAAAGCGTAGACGCGATCAGGGCAATGAGGAACCCAACTTTGAAAGCTTTCCCAAAGGAAATGCTTCCGTTGTATTCATTATCCCTAATTTTTCTTACTCCAAAGAATATCGAAGTTAGAGCAATGAAGATACCTGCATAGCCAATGTATTCAGCCATGTCCATATCAGCGGATTCCATATCCATATTGAACATGTTAATTGACATGAAAATGGAGACGATCACTCCTCCTATTAATCCATACTTGATAACAATTGATTTCATATTTATTTGATTTTAGTTGATGGGCCAAAGAGATAAAAATGCATGCAAAACATTCTCACCCGAAAGTATGAAATTGAGAATTAGTCATTTAGTACTACTTCCTCTTCTCTGATCTTCAGACCTTTTACTCGATATACATGAATGTTATAATTCTTGTTGATCGGGTTCAACCAGTGCATGAGCTTGTCGATAAAACTTGCATCGATCAGGGTTTTATGTTCCAACTCGTAGATCTCAGAGAGCTTTTCTATCTTTTCATCCATTCCATCATGTTCAACCATAAATACATAGTCAGCTTGGTGGGCAGAATCCAATTGAGATAACTTTTCAACTACACTATCTGCAGCTGCCATATCGCCAATTTTATAATAGGTTGGATACTCTTCGTAGGCAGTATAGAATACAGGCATCAAATTGATGTCTCTAGTCCTGCCGGCGGCAAAGATCAAGGTGTTCTTGTTTTCTGAAGGCTCATCTTTTATGTAATACATTGCCTCAACTCTAGATCTTTTAGAATATGTAAGTGTAATTGGAACAAGTAAGATGAAATTAATTATCAAAAAAGCCCGCCAGCTATTGGTAAATAGTCTTGGTCGTTTTTTAAACCAATTGTTTTCTTTCTTCAGTTCTTCAATTCCCATTAATCCTAAAATAGGGAAGAACATCAATACAGGTAAGATGAATCGCTCTTGTTTTCCCGGAAACCAGGAATGAAAAAAGATGAATAGCAGGAATGGAAATAAGAGGATCATATACTTTTTTCTTGATTCGATCATGCCCCAGGCTAAAAGAAGACTGAAAGGAGGAATGAAGATGCCAAGAAAGAGAAGGATAAACTGGTACCAAGGACCGGTAACATACTCAAGCTTATGCTCCATATTGTAATCGAAATAGTTCAAAAGCTTTTCAAATGGTTCAAAGCCAAAAATGACGGTCTCCAAGATGTAATGGTTTGGAATAATGGGCACCAAAAACCCCAATAGCAACAATGCTGATTCTCTCCATTGCTTTTGTGATAAGAGATAGATCCCAAGTCCTGCAGAGAAGAAAACACTTTGATACCTTACTGTAAAGGCAATGCTCAAAAGAAATCCGGCAAAGAAAAAGATGCTCTTATGCTCCTTTTCCAAATGGCCCTTCAACACCAAGAAAGTTCCTCCCATTAAATAAGGTATGCAAACCACCTCGATGAGGTTCCTTACACTCATCATGGGTAATAGCCAGAATATGGCAGCGATCCAGGCCGCCAGTCGTGCTGCCCACTCGGTAGATAACATCCTAGTGATATAGTAGGAGAGCAAAATGATTAATAGCGACAAGACCCCATGTATCAGCCTGTTGATCATCATGATATCTTGAGGGTCTTTTACTCCCATCTTTTGAATCCCATCTATCATGAGATACACAGCATAAGGATAAAGCATACTTCTTTTGCTTTTTTTCTCCTTGAAATTGGGGGTCCAGAAAGTAGATTCTTTATCGTGGATCTTATATCCTGCCTCTGCAATGATCTTGAAATGATCATCATATTCGAACGTGTGGTCGGCATCCTCCGGCCCG
>JAUIGQ010000152.1 GCA_030429925.1 Bacteroidia bacterium
GTTGCCCATATTGCTAAGATCAATGCTCATAATGCTGCTGATGGGGACCTTTCTTCCACCAATGAATTGATTACCTCGGTGACCTTGAATGGAACAGATCTAGAGATCACTGAGGCGGGTTCAACAACTACAACCGACCTAAGTTCATTGACTACGCCGGACGTTGTAGTTGATTCAAGCAAGGCGGTTAGACTTGCCTATTGGAGCAATTTAGATACATTGAATTACTATGACGATTTCTATTTAGATACTGCCAATATGAGAATTGGGATTGGCAATACAGCTCCAACCCAAGCTTTTGATGTAAGTGGAAGAATTAGAACTCAGACAGGCTTTAATGCCAATGATGGAACGGCTGCTAATCCTTCAATCACTTTTGAGAGTGACAATACCATGGGTATTTACAGACCTGCTGCCAATACTTTAGGCTTCTCTTTAGCCGGAGCTGAGATAGCAAGATTTAGTGCTGATGGAAACTTGGGAATTGGAGGAGTTCCAGAGGCTTCTTCTCGACTTCATATAGTGGATGATATTGACAATGGGTTTACCGAATTAAGACTAGAGAATCTAAATAATCAAGATGGAGCACAGATCGCTTTCGAAGAAAATGGACAAGGCAATAATTTCACCCTTCGTTACCGTAGCATGAGCACAGGAACCGGAAACTGGTTTCAGATATTAAGTGATAATGAGTCAGTTGTTGGTCTTGTGGTAGAGAGAAATACAGGTAATGTTGGAATTGGAACTACAATAGATACAGACCCTGCTGCCAAATTGGAAGTTAATGGTGCAGTTAAGGTGACTGAAGCAGTAGAGCCAGATGCAGCCGGAATGATCCAGTTTACTGCAGGAGGTGATTTCCAGGGATACGACGGAACCCAATGGAGGTCTTTTATTGATACGGCTGTTTGTCCTGCAAGTATGACCAATGTCAATGGAAGGATGTGTATTGAGACAGCTGAGAGAGCTGCTGCAACTTGGTATGTTGCCACTTCTACCTGTGTTTCGGAAGGATATAAACTCCCCACAAGAGGAGAATGGTACGGTGCTGTTTCTAACGCAGCCTTAACTGATGAGGTGGATGATTGGGAGTGGGTAGATAATAATTCATTCAATGTGGTTAGTAAAGTTGGAAATGGTTCAGCAGAGGCTCACGCGACTGACGATCCAACTGATCCTCACGTTTATCGATGTGTACTCTATTTAAAATAATTGAATAAGCATGAGAAGTTTATCAATTATTATACTGCTTATAGTAGGAATAAATAGTTCCTATTCACAGAATGTTGCCATTAATGAAGATGGCTCTTCCCCTGATAATTCAGCAATGTTGGATATTAGTTCAACGGACAAGGGCTTGTTGATTCCTAGAATGACCGAAGCTCAAAAGAATGCGATAGTGCAACCTGCTACCGGACTATTGATTTATCAAACAGATGTTGATTCCGGTTTCCATTACAACCAAGGTACTCCTGCAGCACCAGATTGGATACGACTCACTTCCATTATTGATGATACTCCAACAATTGAAGAAGTATTAATACAAGGCAATGACGGCAATGGTCAAGATCTTTTTGGTGTCAGTCGTTTAGGTATTGGAGTAAGTTCAACCACTTTAGAGGCACAGATCAACAATTCAACTTCTAACGGTTCATTCTTGCAAATCACTGAGAGCTCTTTTGGAACCGCACCAACAGATGGCTTTAGGCTGGGAATTGATAATGGAATTGCACAATTGAACAATCAAGAGAATACCGATATGATTTTCTTTACTAACAATATAGAAAGAATGAGACTTGATGCTAATGGGAGATTGGGTATAGGAACCAACGCACCTGATTCATTATTGGACGTTGTTGGTGGTGCAAGAATAGATACGCTTAATATTAATTCTGCTTTTACTTTTCCCTCTCAAGATGGGACCTTCAGTCAGACGCTAGTAACTGATGGACTTGGCAATTTAAGTTGGGCTGATAATGGGGATCATTTGGGAAATCATATTGCTACGCAGAACATTCAATTAAATGGGTTCTACCTCTCAAATGATGGAGATAATGAAGGGCTCTATGTCAATGCCGCAGGGAACTCTGCCATAGGAATGACCACTACCTTCGCCAAATTTTCAGTAATGGATGCCGCCGCTCCCTTTTTGAGGATTACTTCTTCTACTGATGCAACACAATCTAATCTTTTAAATAGTGCAGTCTTAGAGTTAACTGAGAACAATGTTGCAGACTTTGAGGCTAGTGCTTATGGATTTCAGATCAGATATGTAGGTAATTCAAACGAAAGACTGCAATTCCGCTCAGCTGTTAATGGTCTCAATGGTGTTGTAATGACATTGATGAGAGACAATAGAAGGGTGGGAATTGGTACAGACGATCCCAGGACAGCACTTCATGTCAACCACTCTAATGTTGCTACAGATGGTTTTACTATTTCAAATAGTGCAGATGCCGATCGCTGGCACTTTTTTGTTCAGGAGAGCCCAAGTAATCTAGAATTATATTTTAATGGTAACCTAAGAGGATCTTTTGATAGGGCTACAGGAGCGTATACACAGTTATCTGATAGAAGAGAAAAGAGGAATATTCATTCAGTGGATGGGATCTCAGAGAGTTTGAGTCGACTGACATTAAGAAGTTATAGATATAAGGGTCAAGCTAAAGATTCCCCTCTTGAATATGGCTTTCTGGCACAAGAGGTTTTAAAAGAATTCCCTTCCTTGGTTTATCAGGCAGGAGGAAGCAGCAGGTCCTCTTATTTAGTCAATTATGGTGCAATGGGAGCATTGGCAATTGGGGCTTTTCAAGAACAGCAGGAGATCATAGAGGAATTGAGAGCAAGAATCAGTAAGCTAGAAGAATTATTGGGGGAATAGAGAGGATGAAGGCAATATTGAAACATATCACCTTTTTTCTTATAGCTTGTTTAAGCATGCTTTCACTTCATTCCCAAAATGTGATGATAGATGAGTTTGGACTTGCTCCGGACAATTCTTCAATGTTAGAGATCAATGATAGTACAACTGGTTTTTTTGCAACACATAAGGGCTTATTAATCCCTAGGCTTACGCAGGTGCAAAGAGATGCAATTTCTTCCCCTGCAACTGGCTTATTGATTTATCAATTGGATGTTAGTTCAGGCTATTATTGGAATATTGGCACCCCTATTAGCCCCAATTGGTTTAGAATTACAGATGAAAGCCAAATTACTAACCCTGATCTTGAAGATGTCTTGATAGAAGGTGATGATGCTAATGGCCAGGCTATGTATGGAATTGACTCTCTTGGAGTTGATAATGCCTCTCCCCCTTCATCTCAATTGCATATCAATGAATCTGCTGGTTCAACGTCAATTCTTTTGATCACTGATCTGGCAAGTGGCACAACAATTAATGATGGCTTCAGATTGGCGATGATATCTGGCAACAGTGAATTAAGGAATATAGAAGATGGACCAATATCGTTCTCTACTAATCTTCTTGAAAGAATGCGATTGACCAATAATGGTCTTGCATTGGATAGCATAAATAGCACATCTCCATTATTTGTAAACGGGAGTGCTCGTATTGATCGACTGGGAATTAACTCTGCATTTAGCTTTCCATTAGCTGATGGGTCCAACACCGAGATCATTACTACAGATGGAGCAGGCGGTTTAAGTTGGTCTGCAAATACAACAGCAGACAATATGGGAAACCATATTGCGATCAGAAATATCTTCGCTGAGGATAATTTTATATCTAACGATGGAGATTCAGAAGGAATGTTCGTTGATACTTTGGGCAATGCCGGAATAGGAATAACTGATTTATACACAAAGTTTACGGTGTATGATCCAACTTTTCCTTTGTTGAGAATATGCGCTTCTACCGGCGGTCCAAATAATATTGTAGATGCAGCTGTATTGGAGTTGACAGAGAACAACACTTCTGACATTGATACTGATGGCTATGGGTTTAAGATCAGGTATGTTGGAAATGGATCAAACACTGACCAACTGCAATTTTGGTCTAAAAACAACGGTGCGGAAGACCTTACAATGACCCTTAAAAGGACTTCTAGAAGAGTGGGAATAGGTGTGCAAGAGCCTTTAAGTTGGTTTCATGTAGTCCATATAGATGATACTCTTGATGGAGTCTCTATCAGCAATGATGTTGACAGTGATAGATGGCATTTTCATCTGCTCGATACCAATGGCTTAGCTCTTTATTTCAATGATACATTGGTTGGAGCTTTCAACTCGGCTACCGGTGCATATCTTTCTTTGTCAGATGAGAGGACAAAGAGAGATATTGCCGTAAGTGAGAGCATTGGTGATAGACTTAGGCAATTAAATATTGTAGAGTACCATTATTTAGATCAACTTTCTGCTGAAACCAAAGAGTTTGGGATAATAGCTCAGGACTTGGAAAAAGTATTTCCTGCTTTGGTCAAAAGAAGTCAATCGCAGGAAGAAGAGGTATATTCTGTTAATTATGGAGGATTGAATGCTCTTGCAATTGCTGGTGCAAACGAACAGTATACTGAGCTACAAGAATTAGAGAAGAGACTTGAAAAGTTAGAGCAAAAAGTGAAAAGCAAGAAGGGGAAATGACAAAAGGATCAAACATATTGTTATTAATTCTGATGCTATTTGCTGCTGGCAATATCTACGCTCAAACTCAAAAAGAAAGAGAGGTGGTCTCCTCCGGAGGAGGAACAAGCCAGGGAACAGACATTGATCTTTCCTATACCATTGGGGAGCCTGTTGTGACTACAGAGCAAGGAAGTAGCATGATCATCACCCAAGGATTCGAGCAACCCTATGACTATGTTGGAACAGTCACTTTCACCATTCAAATTCAGAATGCTTCATGTTTGGGTAAAAAGAATGGAAGGGCCTATATAGAGAATTTAACAGGTTGTAGAGCTCCCTATAGGATCTTGTGGAGCGCTGGCACCAATCCTTCTGATAGCGCAAGTACTTTGGGCTTAGAGGCGGGAGATTATACAGTGCAAGTTGTCTCTGATGATGGCTGTAATGAAACGGTTCCATTTACAATTGGACTTATTGATGAAAACCCCTGTTTACTTAAGTTCTACAGTGGAATAACCCCCAACAATGACGGACTAAACGACAGCTGGATCATAGAAAATATTGATGTTTTTCCAAAGAATAAAGTTGACATCTATAATCGCCTTGGAAACCGCGTCTGGCAAGGCGTTGACTACGATAATGACAATACATTGTGGAAAGGTCAAAATTTGAGCGGTAATAACTTGCCATCGGATACCTATTTTTACGTATTTGAGGCCAATGGCGAGATAGAAAAAGGATGGATTGAACTAACTCGCTAGGATGAAGAAGTTGATTTACATATTTGTGCTTCTGGCTTTTCTACCGATTCGGTCGGTAGCTCAGCTAGCTCCACAATTCAATCAATACTACTTTAATCCAATATTGGTCAATCCGGCATATGCCGGAACTAGAGGTATGTTAAGCATGGTTGGAGTGCACAGATCGCAATGGGTTGGTTTTGAAGGAGCTCCTTCAACACAATCATTCGCCATTCACTCTCCCACCAGAAGGAAGAATATGGGAATAGGACTCCAATTAATGAACGATAAGCTCGGTCCCAAA
>JAUIGQ010000016.1 GCA_030429925.1 Bacteroidia bacterium
CTCAGCAAAACTTGAGCATTGAGATAATCAGCTTTAGCTTCCTGGTATTTTGCCTTTCTATTGGCCATTTGAATTTTAGATTCAACAGTGTCGATATTTGCGTTTTCGCCTACTCTGGCACCTATCACTGTATTCTCAAATCTGGTCTCAACAATTTCAACAGCCTCCTCCATTACAATAAAAGAATTGTAGGCGGTAAACCAGTCCCAGTATGCTTTTCCGGCTTCCATTAAGAGGTCGTTGAGCATTAATCTTTGTTCAATAACAGTAGACTTCTGGTAGAGCTGTGCTTTTCTTAGAGCAGCTCTTCTGGAATCAATAAAAAGGTCTCTTCCCAGAGGGACAGAAAGTCCTGCCCACCACAATCCATTATCCGGTACTGTGGCTTCGGGGTTAAGATAAGGTCCATCATTATTGGCATAACCACCCTCAACTTCTATCCCCAGCCAAGTTGGCACTACAACGCCTCCTTCTTGACGTGAATAGTATTGAAGCTCATCAAAATACTTTTGAGAAACATCTGCGTAGAGTTTCGGATCGAATCCACCTCGATTTGCACGAAGATTCATATCTCCCAGTTCAGCCTGCAGCTTAGCATTGACAGCAAGGGGGTGGTGGTTTTTGACCAAGCCGATAAAGGTGTCATAGTCTAACTTGCCTTGCATCTCTTCTTGAGAAGATAGGGGCTGTAGCGCTAGGAGTAGAATAAGAAGTAAGGTATTTCTCATCTTATTTCTCTTTCTGATCGAGGTTTTGAGGATTTGTTTTATTGATCTTATAGAACTCCGGTGGGAACCCATTGACTTGTCGCCAGATCTCGTACCATACCGGAACATCATTCAAGAGCAGCATATTGTTGGTTCCGCCACCAATTCTCAAGGCATCCGGCCAAGGATGATCATTTGGATCAGGAGCAACTAATACTCTGAACTTACCGTTATCGCTGATGAATCTATCAATTGCAACCACAACTCCCCCAAAGGTCCCATAAGAGGTATTCGGCCAACCTGAGAAGACAATTGCCGGCCAACCGTCGAATTGAATTCTCACATGCTCTCCATTTTGGACAAGGGGGAGATCAATTGGCTCAACATACATTGCAACTGTCAATTCTGAATTGCTTGGCATAATGCTAACTAGGGGTGTTCCTTCTTTAATGGTTTCACCCAAACCTACTTGTATGGCTTTTGTGATCTGTCCATCTTGAGGGGCAGTGATATAGTAATAGGAGCTTCTTACCTGGTAGTTCGACAATTGGTTACTCAGCTTGTTCACCTCTGTTTCTGTGTCGAACTTGGCCGACATGGCAGCATATAGCTCTGATTCAGCTTTTGAAATTTCATCGCGATAGGTAGCATCGGTAGAGGTGATCTCAACTCTTGCATTGATCACTTCATTCTTACTGCTCCTGAACTTATTCTCAGCTGCGATCATTTTGGCTTTTGCCTCTTGAAGTTTATTTCTTCTATTCTCTGCGTCCGTCAGCGACCTCAAGCCATCTTTGTATAGCTCATCCATTCGCTCTGCTTGTTTCTCAGCGATCTGATAGTTGATCTCTGCAGCCTTGAGGTCCATACTGTCGCTAGTGTATTTGAACTTGGCTTGTTGCAGCTTATTGGTGTTTTGCTGGAATTTTAGCTTTCTGTTTTGCTCCTTTACATCAATCTGTCTTTGAAGCGCATCAATTTTCTCCTGGTATGAATCAAAAGAAGAGGATTTTGCATCTAGCTGGGCTTTTGTTCTCTCTAGCAGTCTAGGGTCAAAATACTGATCTTTGATCTCAGTGATATACACAATGGTGTCACCTTTTGAAACATAATCACCTTCATTTACATACCATTTCTCAATTCTACCTGCAATGACAGAGTGAATGGTTTGAGGTCTTTGCTTGGGGTCTAAGGTAGTGATGTAGCCATCTCCACGTATATTCTGTGTCCAGGGCAGGAACATAAAGACCAAAACGATCACAAAGGAATAGCTCATGATCTTCTTGAACACTTTTCCGGAAACCTTTGAGTTTACAAGCTTAAGAGAACTGTAATCCTCTTGGTTGAAATCCTCATTAATGCTATTTGGACTAATGTTTAACATCTATTTCCCTTTTACTTCTTTATAAATTTCTAGACTTCCATTGAATGAAACCTTTCCATCTTTCAACTCAATAACCCTGTCGGCTTTATTGATAACTTCGGGATCCTTGGAAGTGATCACCGTAGTCCATTTGTTCTCCTTTCTGCTCAAGTAATTGATGATGTCGTCTTTTTCCAGCTCATCCAATGCCTTCATATTGTCTTCAATCACTAGAAGTTTAGGCTGATTGATAATGGCTCTGGCAATCAATAGTTTTTGAACGGTGCTTTCAGCCAATCCGCTTCCTTGAGGGTCTAAGCGAGTGTCAAACCCTTTTGGAAGTTTATTGATAAACCCGGTCAGATGGATTTCTCTGATCACTTCTTTAACCCTGTCTAGATGAATGGGTTTGCCCATGGTTAGATTTTCCAATACCGAACCTTGGAAGAGCTCTTCTTGAGAGAGAAAATCGCCAATTGCCGATCTGAGTGATTCAGAAGAGAAGCTTTCTTTATTGATCTCATCATAAATGATCTGTCCATCGTAATGGTCATATAATCCGGCCAATACTCTCATTAGGGTACTCTTGCCTGAGCCAGCCTGACCTAATACCGCGACAAATTCACCTCTTTTGATCTCCAGTGAAAGGTTGTTGAGAATCTTCTCTCTTTGTCCGGGATATGAGAAGGTTAGATCTACAATTTCGATCTGCATTCCATCAGATGTACACTCCACTTCAACATCTAGTCCTTGTCTGTTCTCCAACTCTAGATCAGTTACTTGTCCAACTTTCTCAAGTCCGGTGAGTACATCATAGATGGTTTCCAAACTCTTGATCAGATTCTCAACTGAACCGAGTACCAAAAGGATGATGATCTCAGCGGCAACGAACTGGCCAATATTCATCAATTGCTCCATTACCAATAAACCTCCAATTGCAAGAAGTCCAATTGTGATAAGCACCTTAAAGCCTACCATTAAGGTAAATTGCCTAATAAGTACCTTAAAGTGATTCTCTCTGGATGTTAGGTAATTGTTCACATTCTCATCCATCACCTTCAATGGGAGAGGGGTTTTGCCTGATAACTTAAAGGTAGTGTTGGTTCTGGCCAACTCTTCTAGCCAATGTACGGTCTTGTACTTATTCTTGGACTCTTCAAGACTAGTTTCTAAGCCTTTTTGAGCAGTAAATCTGAATATCAAATAAAGCAAGATCACCAAAAGAAAACTGAAGAGTATAAAGAATGGGTGGTAGAAAGAAAGTAGGATCAATCCAAAGGTGATCTGCAGGATAGAAGCTGTAAACTCTATTAGTATCTTCGACAGTCCTTTCTGTATGCTGATAATATCAAAGAACCTATTCATTAACTCAGGAGCATATTCTTTGAAAAGCTGATCCATTTTGATCCTGGGAACTCGGTAGGCAAATTCAAAAGCAGCCTTAGCGAAGATCTTTTGCTGTAAATTCTCCACGATCCTCAATTGATAGATCTGCAGAATTCCCGTAAGTGCAGTGCCTGCAGACACCAATGCCACTAGAATAAGCCAAGAGGTGCTGAATCTTCCTCCCTGTATCAAGTTGATGATCGCCTGAATACCCAGAGGCAAACTCAAATTCACCAATCCTCTAAAGATAGCATAGGTGTATACATTCTTGATCTCTGAAGAATCTGGCTTTAAGAGTCTCCAAAATCGATCAAGAGGTGAGATTTTCATATTATCAATAAGATTCATATCAATGAATTGCTTTGATGATTATTTCTTTATAGAAGTCGTATAAATAGTCTTCCCGACTTTTTACATCTGTTAGTCTGGGTAGGTGCTCTCCAAAGAATCTCTGAAGATGAGCTCCTTCGATAGCAGTTGAGACCAACATATGAGGGTAGGGGTACTCCGGGTTGATCTCCATAATAATATCGCTGATCCTTTCTACAAATTGCTTATAGGGAACAAATGCTCCATCCTTATTTACTTCATCCACCTCTTTGGTCAAATAGATCTTTAGAGACTCATTGTTGACGATCCCGCTGATCTTTCCCAAATTGTAATCTCTGTAGAAATCATCCTCTGAAGCTGCATCTGTGATCAGTCTAATTGCTCTGTCAAGTCGCTTGTTCGGATCATCAATGTTGGTTGTTAAGAATGCCAGCTGACACTCCATGAAAGACCAGTACCATGCTGTTAAGTAGAGCAACAACTTATGCTTGTTCTCGAAATACCTGTATACTGATGCCTCCGTACTTTCAATCTCAGAAGAGAGCTTTCGGAAGGTAAATTGGTCAAAACCGATCTCATTGATCAGGTCAATACTGCCTCTGATGATCCTCTTACCAAGATCACTGCTCTCAGGATCTTTGAGGTACATGCTGTTATTTAGTTGAATATGGATGGATGATACAAAGTCTATCATAAGTAAATATTAAACAGTGCAAATATAATAGTAATACTATTAATATGGAAATTATAACTATTGAAAATCTATTTTGTTCATCAAGGAGGAATTTTCTTGACCGAGAAATTTAAAGGTTGGCTCTCTGAGTCTTGTTAAGAAGAAGGCATTAAAAACAGACAATTTATCTTTATGTTTATCGCTTAAAATCTTTTGATGTGATCAATTGCAAGAACTGTAATAATAGCTTTGAAGGAAACTTTTGTCCAAACTGCGGTCAGAAGGTGATTACCAAGAGGTATAACCTAAAAGATAGTTTTAGCTGGTTGCTGAACGCAATCTTCAATTTAGACCATGGCTTCATATTTACAACTAGAGAGCTCATTATCCGTCCGGGTACCGTTATTAGGGATGTTCTAAATGGAGTAACTGTCAAGTATACGCATCCCTTTAGATTGCTCTTTATCTGGGCTACAATAAGCAGCCTTGTCACTATCATTTTAGGCACCTATGATGAGACTACTCAGGCTCTGCAGTCGGTAGATCAAACAGCATATGAGCACTCAGAGGCCCAGCTTGCATTTCAGGCAAAGGTGCAGGAAGTAATGAAAAAATACTTGAGTTTTATCATTATGGCCAACGTGCCGATCATTGCTCTCTTTAGCTGGCTCTTTTATAGAAAGAAGGGCTATAACTATACTGAACACCTAATTCTGAATGCATTTGGTTTTTCAGTATCAGCTGCAATAGGTTTAATTGTCGTATTCATTCAGTATTACACCCATGCGGCTGAAGTGATGTCTGTCGTCAGTATACTCTTGAATGTAATTATTCTGGCATATGTTTATATGTCGACCTTCAAAGAGAAGTATATCTTCTCCTTCCTCAAGTTCTTCTTTGCTTTGGTCTTTAGTTATCTGACCTTAATGATCATATCAGCATTAGCAGTCATTGCTGTAGCCATGCTTTCCGAAGCTTTTGGTTGGGAACTATTTCCCTTTAAATCAAATAAGACATGAACTATGGGTCGATCAATATCTTTTTTCTAAGTACTTTCTTCGAACGATCTATCTCTAGGATATAGGCTCCATATTTTTGATTCTCTAGTTTTATAACTCCATTGCTCCCCTGGCCTTTCTGCACTTCTTTTCCTTCAAGGTTGAAGATCTTATAACTAAAATTTGTCGCTCCTTCCAAGATAATGAAGCTTGATGCCGGTTGAGGGTAGATCTTTAATTCTTCTACCTTGTAATCATCTGTAGCAGCAGAATTTGGATCAAATCGATAGATCGTACCATTGGGAACAGTATTGAGCATGTATTGATAATTGCTATTAGGACTAACTGTTAGAAAAGTAGGGTTAGTTGGTTGTCCGCTGAGAGAATAGTAGTTTGAAGTGAAGCTACTGTTGTTCAAATTAAATTGAGGCACCAGCACTATATCCGGTCCGGTTGCTCCATCATAGGAGAGAAGTGGACTTTGAACATTGGAAGGACCAAAATGGATCTCTATGATGTTGGAACCTTCATAAAGCCATAATTGAAAATTGACAGAGTCTACAGAATTACTGCCATTTGAACTTAGCTCGCTGTAGAATCCGGAATTCTTCCATTCCAGTTTAAATATCCTGCTACCAACACCACCTGTTGTTTGATAGGATATATTGCTCAATGAGCCTGTTTGACCGGGACCTGATGTGAAGCTATATCCTCTATCGATCAGGTCTGACCCAAAAGGAGAGATAAAGCTTGCAATTGCAGAAGAATTTAAGCTTGTTAGTAAGGTGCCCCCAAGACCAAGGCTAAGTTTTATGGTATCGATGGTTTGACCAAAATATTGGAAGTTGAATCCTAAAGGGATCGTGTAATTGGGGTCGTCCCATGTGAGTCCGTTGTTACAAGAGGTTGAAGGACTTAAATATGTATATGTTCCTGTTAAATAGCTGAAATTGAATGGCTGTGAATAGATCGAGCCACATAGAAAAAGGGCACAGCAAAGCCCTGAGATTGACTTTTTCATCTTAAATAGTTTTGATTAATACTATCTAAGTTGCAACAATATTTCGGATGCTACAAGAGGGAAATTGAAGTAGAAACAAGAGGCAGGAAGCGTTGCCCTGAGCTTGTCGAAGGGTAGGAGGTAGGATGAGAGCAGTACTTAGAATTGATACCTATTCCAATTTTAGGCACTTTAGTGCACTTTAAATACTTTAGTCACTTCCTTAAACTAGCTCAACCTGTAACTTCTATACACTTCCTAATAAAGAGCCGGGAAGCTTTCAGGATCCACATCTCTCATCAGTGCATATGCTGCTTCTATGATATCGTCATAGCTCGGTTTGGAGTAATAGTCTCCATCTGTTCCGTAGGCCGGTCTATGGTCTTTTGCGCTTAATGTTCTTGGCTCAACATCCAAGTGGTAATAACCACCTTGAACTTCTATGATCTGCTGCATGATAAATGCAGATGCTCCCCCATTCACATCTTCATCAACGATCAAAAGCTTGTTGGTCTTCTTCAAAGACTCAACGATCATATGTTCTTTGTCGAATGGCATTAAGGTTCTCAGATCGATCAATTCTGCATCAATGCCTAGTTCTTTCATTTCTGCCAGTGATTGTTCTACAATGTTACAAGTAGACCCATAGCTGACAATGGTTAGGTCCTTTCCTTCGCTCACAATATCAGGCACACCAAGTGCAAGCCTAAATTCGCCCAAGTTGCTAGGCATTTTTTCTTTGCTTCTGTAAGCATTTAAAGGCTCAATGATCAGGGCCGGATCATCACCTTGCAGCAAGGTGTTGTAGAATGCTGCAGCATCCGTCAGATTTCTCGGTACGCAAACATGCACCCCTTTCAATGAATTGATGATCACACCCATTGGAGAACCAGAATGCCAAATTCCTTCTAATCTATGTCCCCTGGTTCTAACGATCAAAGGAGCTTTTTGTCCACCTGCTGAACGATAATGCACAGTGGCCAGATCGTCGCTCATGATCTGCAAAGCATAGAGCAAATAGTCTAAGTACTGGATCTCTGCAATCGGCCTTAGTCCTCTCATTGCCATTCCAATTCCTTGTCCGGCTATGGTGGCTTCTCTAATTCCGGTATCGCTAACTCTTATTTCTCCATACTTCTCTTGCAAGCCTTCCAACCCTTGATTCACATCTCCTATCTTACCGGAGTCCTCACCAAAGATCAATACCTCAGGATACTTCTCAAGGATCTTGTCAAAATTGTCTCTCAGTACAACTCTTCCGTCTACCTCTTCTGAATTGGCATCGTATTCGGCTGGGATACCTTGAAGGCGAAGAGGGGATAGGTCTGATTCGGAATATAAGTGGCTGCTATATTTTGTAGTATTCTGTTTTTGAGAAGATTGAAACCAGTTAACTAGAGCGGTTCTTGATTCATTGTTCTGTCCTCTGCTAGATCGGATAACCTTTCTAACGGAGTTGTATAGGTCTTTCCTTACCGGTTCATTCAATGCTTTTAGTTTGTTCAACTCAGCTGCTATTGTGTCAGATCCTTCTTCTGCTTGCAAAGCCTCTATCAGCTGGACAGCTTCATTTTTTTCCGACATTACATCAGCAACAAATGCATCCCAAGCAGCTTTCTTTCCATCTCTTACTGTCTTCTTGGCCTCTTTCTGGATCTCGTCCAACTCTTCTTCTGTTGCAAGTTTGTTCTCAATGATCCACTCACCCAACTTTTTAATGCAATCGTATTCCGACTCCCATTCCAATCTTTCTTTGGACTTGTATCTTTCATGCGATCCTGAAGTGGAGTGGCCTTGAGGTTGAGTAACCTCTTCAACATGTATCAAAACTGGAACATGCTCTTCTCTGGCGATCTTTGTGGCTTTTTCATAGGTATCGATCAAACCTGCATAATCCCACCCCTTTGCCTTGAGGATCTCATAGCCGTTCTTGCCGTCTTTCTCTCTTTGGAACCCGCTGAGTACTTCAGAAATACTCTCTTTTGTTGTTTGGTATTTCTTTGGCACAGAAATTCCGTGACCATCGTCCCATACAGACATGACCATAGGAACCTGGATCACACCGGCTGCATTGATGGTTTCCCAGAATAGTCCTTCTGAGGTTGAAGAATCTCCAATGGTACCAAAGGCGATCTCATTTCCGTTTTTGCTGAAAAGTTGATTGTCTTTGAGAAGTTCATTGTTTCTGTAAACTTTTGAAGCTTGAGCCAATCCAAGCAATCTAGGCATTTGTCCTGCTGTTGGAGAGATATCCGCAGAGGAGTTCTTTTGAGCAGTTAGATCTTTCCAATTTCCATTTTCATCTAAAGACCTGCTTGCGAAGTGACCATTCATTGATCTTCCTCCTGATGCAGGTTCTTTTTCAATGTCAGGGTGAGCGTAGAGTTGAGCAAAGAAACTCTCGACAGTAAGCTGACCAATGGCCATCATGAATGTTTGATCTCTGTAATAGCCCGATCTGAAGTCGCCATTCTGGAAATACTTTGCCATAGCAAGCTGTGGGACTTCCTTTCCATCTCCAAAAATTCCAAATTTTGCCTTACCTGTGAGAACTTCTCTTCGTCCGAGTAATGAAGTTTCCCTGCTAACATTCGCCAAACGATAGTCCTCTAATACCCTGTTTTTGAACTCTTCCTTGCTAATTGAATCGCTTGTCTTTGCTTTGCTACTGGCTACTTCACTCATGTCGACTTAATTAAAAATGGATTACAAAATTAAGAATTTAGGGTTTGTTTCAATGGCTCAACTAGCTGTTTCGGTAGCTATATGTAAAATCACATGATTACTTTTGCCGCATGATTTTACCTATCGTTGCATACGGAGATCCCGTCTTGAAGAAAGAGGCGGAAGAGATCGAAGAGGATTATCCTTTTTTAAAGGAGTTGATCGACAATATGTATGAGACTATGTATAATGCTGAAGGTGTGGGACTTGCTGCGCCTCAGATCGGAAAATCGATCCGTTTGTTCATAGTTGATGCTTCCCCATTTGAAGAAGACGAACCTTCTTTGAAAGATTTTAAGAGAACTTTTATCAACCCGATTATTGTTGAAGAAGAAGGGGAGGAGTGGTCATTCAATGAAGGCTGTTTAAGTATTCCAGGAATTAGAGAGAATGTGAGCAGACAACCGAAGATCGTAATTGAGTATATGGATGAAAACTTCAACATAGTAGAAGAAGAATTCGAAGGAATTGCCGCTAGGATCATTCAGCACGAATATGACCATATAGAGGGAATTCTCTTCACCGACCACATAAGTCCACTTAAAAGACGTCTTTTGAAAGGAAGGCTCAACAATATCTCCAAGGGAAATGTTAAGGTGAATTACAGAATGAAGTTTCCAAAATCATAATATCAAACCATTAATCATTAAGAATATGAAAAAGCAGTTATTCATTGTAGGACTTATATCCTTGTTTACAATAGGCTTTATCGCTTGCGATCAAAAGGTAAAGGAAGAACAGACTGAAGAAAAGCCTTATATCTCTCTTGAGAAGATGAGTATTGAAAGTTTGGAGGCAGAGATCAAAAAGAGAGAAGAGGTTTTGAATAGTGATCAAAGTGGGATCGACAGTAAAGGAGCGGCTAGTTTGATGGAAGCCTATTTTGTATATGCAGTTAGATTTCCCAATAGAGCTAATTCAGCCGACAGGATGTTCAAAGCTGCTGAGCTAGCAATGAGTTTGAATCATACCATTCAAGCCATTAAATATTTTACAAAGGTTTATGATGAATATCCTGATTATGAAAAGAGACCATATGCCATGTTCTTAAGAGCCTTTGTTCTTGAAAATCAAGCTCAAGAGTACACTCAGGCCAAAGAAGTATATGAAGAATTTATTCGCTTATATCCGGGGCATTCGATGGCAGATGATGCCAAATACTCCATTGAGAATATGGGTAAGAGTCCTGAAGAATTGATCAGAGAATTCGAAAGGAAGGATAGTATAAGAGCTGCTCAAGAGGCTTCTTGATCCCTTTTGATCTGAATTTTTAGTTCTTCACCAAGCTCATCGGGAGTTAATCCATTCTGAAGCTTTCCGTTTGCTGCCAGGGATATTTTACCATTTTCTTCTGATATCACGATTGCAATTGCAGTGGAACTTTCGGTTAAGCCAACAGCTGCCCTATGTCTCAAACCAAGATTTGAAGGAATGTTCGGATTGTCTGAGATTGGTAAGATGCATCTAGCAGCCACCACTTTGTTCTTGTGAATGATTGCACCTCCATCGTGTAGTGGGCTATTCTTGAAGAAGATAGACTCCAATAGAGGAGCGCTCAATTTTGCGTCCAATTGGTCACCTGTGCTAGCGTGATATTTTAGCTCTGTATCGGTTGCAATAACGATCAAAGCCCCTGTCTTACTTCTCGACATATTGAAACATGCCCTGACAATGGAATTGGTATCCAGGTCTTGATCTTCAGAATTGGCTTTGGACCAATTCACTATTTTATTGATCAGACCCGCGCCGGCAAAGGGACTTTGTGATCCAACTATCAATAAAAATCTCCTGATCTCTTGCTGGAAAACAATGATCAGCGCCAAAACCCCAACCCCTATAAACTGACCAAGGATCTCTGATAAGAGCTCCATGCTCAAGGCAGAAACTAATTTCCAAAGGAGATAGATAGCGAGAATTCCAAGAAAGATCCGAATGGCAACAGTTCCCTTTACCAGCTTATATAGCTGATAGATCAAGACAGCTACAAGAAAAATGTCCAAGACATCAAGCCATCTAAGGGTTATAAACATTAATGGGATATCTGCCATCATGAAAGCAATATTACTGCTTTTGATAATAGTCGACAATGGCTATTGCCTCTTTAGCCTCTTTCACATCGTGAACCCTAAGTATGCTAGCTCCATTTAAAAGGGCAATTACATGGGCAGCAGTTGTGGCATTCAAGGATTCAGCTGCTTTCTTATCGATCACCTTTTGGATCAGACCTTTTCTGGATACCCCAACCAATATGGGGCGATTCAAATGACAAAAATGCCGAAGGTCCTTCAATAACTGATAATTATGTTCCAAGCTCTTTCCAAAACCAAATCCCGGATCGATGATCACATCCTTTAGCCCCAATTGATCCAGTTGGTTCAATTTAGAAGAAAACCATTGATAGATCTCTTTGCTAACATTTTCATAGCTAGGAGATTGCTGCATTGTTTCAGGGCTGCCCTGCATATGCATGATAATGTAAGGCACATGCTTATCTGCCAGAAAAGGTGGAAGTTCTGTATCCCAGTCGCCGCCTGAAATATCATTGATTATAGAGGCACCAAGATCCAAGGCTTTTTTAGCAATATTCTTTCTATAGGTATCAATGGATAATAGGGCTTGAGGAAATTCTTTTGATATTGATTCAAGAGGTTTGAAGAGTCTCTCAGCTTCCTCTTCCTCAGTGAGTAATTTTGCTCCCGGCCTGCTGCTAAAAGCACCAATATCAATGATCTCAGCACCTTCCGAAAGCATTCTTTCAACCTGAGATAAAATCTTTTTGGATCCACTATGCACTCCACCGTCGAAGAAAGAATCAGGGGTGAGATTTAAAATGCCCATGACCAAGGGCTTATCCCAAAGCTTCAATTCACCTCCAATATTCATTGAAAAATTACTTGGAAAAAGGCTATTTTCGCGAGTAGAATCCATTTTTCAAAAGTAAGACAAAGCATGGGAAGGACCTCCGAACAATATGACAGAGCAGTAGGAAAATGCAGAGAGATATTTGAAAAGAAAATGAAGGATTATGGAACTGCCTGGAGAATTCTTAGATCGAGTTCCCTAACCGATCAATTATACATCAAAGCAAAAAGGATAAGAAGTCTTGAGGAAAAAGGCTTTTCCAAAGTGGATGAAGGAGTTGTTTCGGAATACATCGGAATCATTAATTATTCCATTATGGCCTTGGTACAACTTGAGAAGGGCTATACTGAAGAATCAGATCTGGAACAATCTGAGATGATGAGGATCTATGAAGAATATGTTGCAAAAGCCAAATCATTGATGGAGAATAAAAACCATGACTACGATGAAGCTTGGAGAGAAATGCGCACCTCTTCATTAACGGATATGATCTTGCAAAAGCTTTTGAGAATTAGACAGATAGAGGAGAATGAAGGGAAAACATTGATATCAGAGGGATTGGATGCAAATTATCTGGATATGATCAATTATGCTGTTTTTGCGTTAATACAATTGGAAGAGGCAAACGCCTGATCATTAATTTAAAAACTTATGAGAACGATTATACATATATCAAGACTTGTTGTTGGGAACCTATTTGTATTCAGCGGACTGGTTAAGTTGAATGACCCATTGGGCTTTTCTTACAAGCTGGAAGAGTATTTTATTGAGTTTGGGATGAATTGGGAATGGCTTCATTCCATCCTGATACCCTTAGCTGCCGCCTTGTGTATTGCCGAGATCGTTTTGGGAATTGCCGTATTGGTTGGTTATAAAATGAAGCAAACATCTTGGTTGTTGCTCTTGATGATCGTATTCTTCACCATTCTAACTTTTGCCTCAGCTGTTTTTGAAATAGTAAGGTCTTGTGGTTGTTTTGGAGATGCCATCCCACTTACACCTTGGGAATCCTTTATGAAGGATATTATTCTATTGGTGTTAATACTGTTCCTATTCCTGAATAGAAATAGGATTGTCTCTTTCCCGGATAGGAATTTTGATCTGATCTACTTTGTGATCTCAGCCATCAATATGTTCCTGCTTTCATATATGCTGGAATGGTATATGCCTCTTTATTTAATGCTGATAATATTGGGGGTCAATTTGGCCTTGAAGTTCAGTAGGAAAAGGAATTTTGCCGCCCCTTCTTCAACATGGATCTCAGCTGCATTGAGTTTGTTTATTGGGATCTATGCAATAGAGAATTTGCCCTTCAAAGATTTTAGACCCTATGCAGTTGGAAAGAGCCTTCCTGATCAAATGGTACTTCCTCCCGGTGCTCAAGAACCTGTATATGAGAATATTCTAACATATGAAAACAAAAAGACAGGGGAGGAGAAGGAGTTCACTTCAGCAGAGTTTACTGAATCAAAGATCTGGGAAGATACAGATTGGGAGTGGAAGAGCACAGATAATAAATTGATTGTAGAAGGAGACTTGCCTAAGATCACAGACTTTTCAATAGTATCTCATTCAGGTAGTGATATGACCGGGATCTTTTTGGAAATGGAAAGGTTGATCATTATCGTTTCAAACGACTTATCTGCAACTGAGGAGTCAGTTTGGGATGATCTAAAAAAGTTAGTAGTTGACGGCACTAAGCATGATATTGTGACCATTGTTCTATCTCCTGCAACTTGGGAAGAGGTTCAGGCATTTGTAGAAAAGCACGACCTGCCAATGCAGATCTATATTACTGATGGAATCGTTTTGAAAACCATTGTTCGTTCAAATCCCGGAATAGTTTATCTTGAGAAGGGAACGGTAATGGGAAAATGGCATTACAATAATTTGCCAACTATCAACCAATTGAAATAATTTGCTGTCCTTCATCATAAGACGTCTGCTTTATGGAGCTGTAGTTCTTCTAGGGGTTGTAAGTCTTGTATTCTTTATTTTCAATGTACTTCCGGGGGATCCGGCAAGGATGATGCTTGGACAAAGGGCAGATCAGCAAGCAGTTGATGATATTCGCGAGGAACTGGGATTAGATCGTTCTATCGCTTATCAATATGCACTATACCTGAATGATCTCTCTCCATTATCTGTTCACAATAAGAATGAGAGTTCTCCTTATTTTCTCGATCAGGAGAAGTACAAAGGGATTGAACTAGTAACAGTTGGTGATCGAGTTCTATTGTTAAAGAAACCTTATTTGAGAAGGTCTTATCAAAGTAGAAAAAATGTTTCAGATATACTTTTTGAAAGCCTGCCTGAAACAGCAGTTTTGGCGATAGCATCTATTTTGATCGCTTCTGTTCTTGGAATTTTTCTAGGAACAGTTGCCGCTCTTCACCAAAATAGCTGGCTAGATCGATTGTTGCTATTGATTGCTACATCCGGTATGGCTTTACCCTCCTTCTTTGTAGGTGTTATCTTCGCATGGTTGTTTGGCTATGTATTGGCAGACCTCACGGGACTGAATATGAGTGGAAGTTTGTATGAAGTGGATGACTTGGGCAGAGGTGAATATATTCAATGGTCTAATTTAATCCTACCTTCATTGACCTTGGGCATTAGACCACTGGCAGTTGTACTTCAATTGAGCAGAAATTCACTTCTAGAGGTTTTATCAATGGATTATGTAAGGACGGCTAAAGCAAAGGGATTGGACTTTAAAGCCACTTTGTGGAAGCACAGCTTAAAGAATGCTATGAACCCTGTAGTAACAGCACTTTCTGGAATGTTTGCTAGCCTAATGGCAGGAGCTGTGTTTGTGGAGATCATTTTTTCCTGGAAGGGAATCGGTTGGGAAATTGTAAATGCCTTAGAGAAATATGATTTGCCAATTGTTATGGGTGCAGTTTTGATCATCGCCATTATTTTTGTGCTGATCAATATACTGGTGGATATAGCATATGGGTTTTTAGACCCGAGATTGAGGATCAAATAAAATTCAATAATTATCATGAGGAAGAAGATCGTTGCAGGGAATTGGAAAATGAATAAGGACATAGAGGAAGGAGTTTCTCTTATATCCGAAATCCTTGAATTATCAAAGAGTGTTGAGTTGAGTGCTAAGGAGGAGATTGTTATTATTCCTCCTTTTATTCATTTGACTGAGGCAAAGAAAAAATTGGGAAGCAGTGAGGTCAAGATCGGCGCGCAAAATGTGCATCATAAAGCGGAGGGCGCCTATACTGGGGAAGTCTCATCAAGGATGTTGGCCTCTATTGATATGGATTACTGCTTGGTAGGCCATTCTGAAAGAAGAACTTATCAAAAGGAGACAGATGAGCAAATGTTAGGCAAAACAAGGCAGTTGCTAGAAGCAGGCATTCAACCTATTTTCTGCTTGGGTGAATCACTTGAAGAAAGAGAGTCCGATAGATACTTTGAAGTAGTGAAGTCACAGTTGACTGTGATCTTTACACTGTCAGAAGAAGAATTCTCGAATGTGGTTATTGCTTACGAACCGGTTTGGGCAATAGGTACAGGCAAAACAGCTAGTTCAGATCAAGCTCAGGAGATCCATGCCTATTTAAGAAGACTGATCTCTGAAAAATATGGTGAAGCTGTAGCCAATGATACCACCATACTTTATGGAGGAAGCTGTAAACCGGAAAATGCAGCAGACCTATTTTCTAAAGAAGATGTAGATGGAGGGTTGATCGGAGGAGCTTCCTTAGATGCCCAATCTTTTATTGGCATTATCAAAGCCCTATAATGAATTATAGAGAGATCATTTTTGAATTAAAGGAATTTGAGGTCTATTCTCAGATCATGATTGCCCATTTGGCAGAATTAGGCTTTGAAAGCTTTGAGGAAGAACCTCCCTTGCTAAAAGCATATGTTGGTGAAAATGATTATCAAAAGAATTTTCTCGAGACCCTTAGCGAGTATCAAGATCAATTTACACTGATTTCCGATAAGGAATTAGAGAAGATCAACTGGAATGAAGAATGGGAGAAGAATTTCCAACCACTATCCATTGGCGATTTCTGCTATGTTAGAGCACCATTTCATCAAGCTCTAGATACACACCAATATGAATTGGTCATAGAACCAAAAATGTCTTTTGGGACAGGTCATCATGCCACAACTCAGAATATGGTTCTTTTGATGAGTGCTCTTAACTTTAAAGACAGCTCAGTGTTGGATGTTGGCAGTGGCACAGGTATATTGGCAATTTTAGCTTCAAAGATGGGAGCCACAGAGGTCATAGCAACAGATATTGAAGAATGGGCCTTTGAGAATATGCAGGAAAATTTCGAAAGAAATGACACTCCATCCAACCGGGCAATATTGGGCTCACTTCCTCTGAGTGAACTGAGCAATAAAACCTTTGACTTTGTATTGGCCAACATCAATAAGAATGTCTTGCTTGAGCAGATTCCAATGTACAAGGACCTAATGCATGAAGGCTCTTATTTACTATTATCAGGATTTTACAGAGAGGATGAGAAAGATATAAGTGATCTTTGTTCAGTACATTCTTTAACTAAGTTGGAGGAGAAGGAAAAGGATAATTGGATGGCTGTTTCCTATCAACTCACAATGAGTAGTTGATATTTAGTCTGGAATAGCTTTTGATTATCAGCTCAAAATGATTTTATTTATCATTCTACTAACAAGCTAATGAGGACTGGTGTAATTGCTGTAATTATCACACTTGTCTTGCTTTTTTCATCTGAAAAGCAAGCATATTCTCAGACCCCGACCTCATTTCCAAAAGACTCCATCGAATTCTTTGAAACCATGGAAGCTTTCCTAGTAAGTGCCAGGAAAGAAGGAAAGGACTTTATGAAGCAGTTTGAGACAGTTTGGTATGGTGGGTATTTTACGGAAAGGCAGAGGGAAGGGGTGTATGTGATCACCAATCAAATGCTCAAGAAAAAGCTTAGAGCCTTCCCCGATTTTAGAAACTTTCTCTTTACAGTAGGTTCCTTTGTGGTAGATGAGAATCAAACAGAGGCCAGTTATACAGCATGGGAATCTATTCTTCTGAAGCTTTTGGAAGAGAGGAACAAAAAGAACTTTACCAGCTTCTTGGAATTTTGTAATGACCTCTTTAGGGAAAATGCCATGTATTACTCGGCCTCAACTCAATGGACCTCCTCCAATAACGATTACAGATTCGGGTATGATAGTCTACCAAAGATCAGTTTTGAAAGTTTGGATCTTGTCTGTCATGCCAAGCGTGATAGCATGAAGATCTCCAATACTAAAGGGGCCTACTATCCTACAGAGAATATATGGGTTGGACAAGGTGGTACAGTTAGTTGGGAAAGAGCAGGCCTTTTGTCTGATGAAGTATTTGCAGACTTGGGGAATTACCGAATTGATACCAGAAAAGCGGAATACACTGCTGATTCAGTAACCTTTGAGAACTCATTCTATTTGGATGCGCCATTGATCGGACGTTTGGAAGACAAGGTGCTGGCCAATATGACTCCCGAGAAAGCAACTTATCCCAGATTTGATTCCTATGACAAAAGGATTAGGATCGACAATATTTTCCCCGGTGTAAATTTCGATGGTGGATTCTCAATGGTAGGTGCAAAATTTTTGGGTAAGGGAGATAGGGAAAGCAAGGCGATCATAGAGTTTATCAGATCTGATACACTTTTCTTAAAGACAGGCTCAGAGAGCTTTTCCATCAGAACAGACCGTATCGTTTCTACCAATGCATTTGTTAGATTGTATTTTGGACAAGATTCTATTTCTCATCCAGGACTAAATTTTAAATTCTTACAGGATGAGAAATTGGTAACACTTTATAAAGAGGGCAAAGGAATATCCTCTGCACCTTATTCAAATAGTTTTCACAATATCGAGATGGATTTTGAGGTATTGAATTGGAAGACCAATGAGCCGATCATAACCTTAACAAACTTGCTTGGAGGAACAAAGACAGATGCCTTCTTTACATCTGCCAACTTCTTCAAAGATGAGCTCTACCGGAGGATTGGGGGAGGAGGTAGACAGCATCCATTGAATGCAGTAAAAGACCTTGTTGATCTTTATGGGACTACTACCCTGTCGATAAAGGAGGTGGGGTATTCTATGAAAATGGATCATAACTCTGCCATGAACCTCACTATGGACCTTGCAAGTATGGGTTTTGTTGATTTTGATTTCGATCAAGACCTTATGTATGTTGATCAAAAACTCATCGACTATGTCTTGAACTTTGGTAGGAAGAAAGACTATGATGTGATCAGTATTTATTCCGATATAAGCGGTGTGCCCAATGGAAAGATCAATTTATTGAACTATGACCTTACCATCAATGGAATTCAGGGAATTGTTGTGAGTGACTCACAGCAGGTGGTTATCCTTCCCGGAAATGGTCAGATCAATATGAAGAAGGATATGTATTTCGAGTTTGGAGGACAGGTTAAAGCGGGAAGACTCGATTTCTATGGTAAGGACTTTAGTTTTGAGTACGACAACTTCAAGGTAAACCTTAGTAATGTTGACTCCCTGCAGATCAAGGCTGTCAGTGATGAAACTGATAGAGAAGGCAGGCCAATCTTAAAGCCTGTTAAAACGGTAATTGAAGGAGTGAATGGAGACCTGCTAGTTGATGATCCATTCAATAAATCGGGATTGAAAGACTACCCTCAGTATCCTATCTTCAACTCCTTTGACCAGAGTTATGTGTTCTATGATAAGAAAGAGATCTTGAATGGAGTGTATAAGAGAAGTAACTTCTATTTTACATTGGAACCGTTTACAATTGATAGTCTTGATAACTTCAACAATGAAGGTTTGAGGTTTGATGGAACCTTCACCTCTGCCGGGATCTTTCCGGAATTTGATGAACAGTTAACATTACAGAAAGATTTTTCACTAGGCTTTATTAGGAAGACACCAGCTGAAGGATATCCTGCTTATGGAGGAAAAGGGCAGTATTATGATGAGATACGTCTGAGTCATAATGGGTTGAGAGGTGGAGGAAAGCTGGATTATATAGTTTCAACAACTTTATCCAAAGATTTTATCTTCTACCCAGATTCTATGAGAACTAAGGCAGATCGTTACTATGTTGAAGAACAGAAAGATGGAATTGAATACCCGCCTGTAACCGGAGTAAGGACTAATATGAGATGGTTGCCATACAAAGATGTACTTTATGCAACTACAACCGATACAGGAATGGCTTTCTATGATGGAAAATCATTTTTCGATGGCACTACTTCTATAAGTCCTGAAGAGTACAGAGGAGATGGGGTGTATCATTTTGAAAGGGCTGACCTTGGGTCGAATCAGTTCGTTTTCAAGTTCAACACCTTTGATGCAGACACCGCAGATTTCCAGCTAAAGGATCCTGCGGCAGGGGCATTTGCTTTGAAAACAAAGAATGTGAATGCGCATGTTGATTACAAAGGCAGATTTGCGGAATTTAAATCCAATGGAAAGACAGATCCAATTGAATTCCCTCTCAATCAGTACATATGCTTTATGGAGGAATTCAAATGGTATATGGACAATGGAAGCATAGAGTTGACAAGTTCCTCTTCGAAAGCAGTTGCTGCTGATGTAAACCTTGAAGGATCTAAGTTCATTTCAATCAACCCTGAACAGGACAGTCTGTTCTTCTATGCCCCTGTAGCTACTTATGATTCCAGACGTCATGTGATCAAAGCTAAGGGTGTGATCTATATCAATTCTGCAGATGCTCGGGTGTATCCGGATTCAGGAGATGTGACAATTAGAAAGAAGGCCAAAATGGATGCTCTTCTTAATTCTGAGATCATAGCCAATAGCGTGACAGAGTATCACAAGATTTACAAAGCAAACACGAATATTTTTGGAAGAAAAGATTATACCTCCTCAGGGTATATCGATTATGTGGATGTAAACAATAAAGTCCAAACCATCTACATGAGTAGTATTAGTGTTGATACAACGGGACAAACAATAGGGAGTGGGTTGATCTCAGACACCATAACATTTACACTCAGTCCTCAATTTACATTTGAAGGAGGAGTAAAACTTTTTGCAAATAAGGAGTTTTTGGTATTTGATGGAGCAACAAGGATCAACCATGATTGTGAAAGGTTGAATAGACCTTGGATCAAGTTCGAATCGGAGATCGATCCTATGCAAGTGTATATTCCTGTAGATACTGGCATGAAAGACACATCAGGAGCATTCTTGACATCTAGTATGAATTTGAATACAGATTCCAATTTCTTTTATTCCGGTTTCATGACCAAAAGGGTGAACTATAGTGACATCAATGTGCTTCCGGCTTATGGATATCTAACATATCACAATCAAAGCGGGGAGTATAGGATCTCTACAAAAGAAAAGATCAATTAGAATTCATTGGCTGGAAATTACTTAAGTCTTGATCCTGATGTTTGCAAGGTATTCGGAGAAGGACTAGTGGATATAGGGGCAAGGACAGGTAATCTGAAGTTCAATGCTGCAGGGAATATCGTTCACAATCAGGTAGATAATTCTGTTGTTGTAGATCTGCTCATGACCATTGATTTCCATTTTGACGATGGATTAATTAAGAAAATGGCCGATAACATCAATGAGAACATTGAATTAGAACCAGTGAACTTCAATCGAGGCACTTATGAAAAAGGATTGAGAGAGGTTGTAGGAGTGGAGAAGGCGGATGAGATCATCACTCAACTTAGCTTAAATGGGAAATTGAAAAGATTGCCGGATGAATTGAACAAGAGAATTGTTTTTAGCGATGTGAAATTCAAATGGAACGAGGAGAGCAATACCTTCAAATCCTTCGGAAAGCTTGGAATTACCAATATTAATAAAGAGGAAGTAAACAAATATGTTAATGGAGGGATCATGATCACCAAGAAGAGAAGCGGTGATATAGTTGATATTTACATTGAGATCGATAAGGATAACTGGTATTACTTCACTTACAGAAGAGGGTTGATGAAGGCAGTGTCATCTAATGCTGATTTCAATACCCAAATACAAGAAATGAAAAAGGATAAAAGAAAGTATTCACATCAGAAAGGGGAACAGCCCTTTACCTTTATGTATGGTTCAGCTAATGAAAGGCGAGCATTCAAAAGGGATTTTGAAAGTGAATTTTAAGACTGTTTTGTTGAAAAGCATCTAGGAGTAGGCTGCTTTTCACATTTTAATGTTGATGAAAAAGAGTAAACACCAACCAATCCGCTCATTATCTGACAATATTTGTAGTGTGGGCCGATTTACATTAATTTAAAAATGATGGCTAAATCAATTGTTGCTTTAGTAGCATCATTTATTTTTATCAATGCGGCTTTCTCTCAGACAGACTTTAAGTCTGAGGAGGAGCTCAAATCACAAGCGCAGAAACTTTTCGAAGAAAGGAAACTGGTAGAGGCTTCTCCGCTTTTTGCTCAACTCTTATCTCTATATCCGCAAGACCCAAATTTGAACTATAAATACGGAGCTACCTTATTAGAAGCCAGCGCTGATAGAGAGAAACCACTTAAATATTTAAAGTTTGCGGTTTCAAAAAGTAGTCAGGTAGACCCATTGGCCTACTTTTTCTTGGGTAAGGCCCATCACCTGAGCTATAATTTTGCAGACGCCGTCAAGTTCTATTCTAGATTCAAACAGAAAGCAGATAAGGGTCTGATAGAAGAGTTCAAGGTAGATCGTCAAATAGAAATGGCCAAGAATGGCAATAAGCTCTTGTCCAAACTGAATGAGGTACAGGTGCTAGACAAGCAGGTGATCTCAAGAAAAGACTTCTTTAGGATCTATGAACTGGAGGGGATCAATGGAAAGATCATTGTGAAGCCCGAGGAATTCATGACCAAATACGACCAAAAGGTTGGAGAAAAATCAGTCATATATCTTCCCGCCAATGCCAGTGAAGTTTATTTCTCATCTTATGGTAAGAAAGGTGAGAATGGAAGAGACATTTTTAAAACAGTTAAGCTGGGCAATAGATCTTGGTCAGAGCCCGTAAATCTTGGACCTTCCATCAATACGCCCTATGATGAAAACTATCCCTTCATTCATCCGGATGGTAGAACCTTGTACTTTGCTTCCAAAGGGCACAGCAGTATGGGAGGCTATGATCTATTCATGAGTGTTTATGATCAATCTACAGCCTCTTGGAAGGAACCTGTAAATCTTGATTTTGCCTTTAGTTCAGTTGATGATGATATTCTGTTCGTGACAGATCAGAATAAGGTATTAGCCTACTTTGCTTCCAGCAGGGCAAATGAAGGAGATAATATTTCAGTCTATAAAGTAATGGTTGAGAAAGCTCCAGCAGAGCTTTCTGTGATCAAAGGGAAGTTCATAGCGGAGAGCAATCCGGACCTAAAAGATGCAAAGATCACTGTTATTGACTCCAAAACACAGCAAACAGTAGGAATCTACAATACAGATGAAAATGGCAATTATCAGGTAGAGATCGCATCCAACGGAGGGGTCTATAGATTTAATGTAGAAACTACAGCTGATGATCCCATTCATACAGGAGAGGTAAATATTCCTCGCCAAGACAGGTTTGAGGTACTTGGGCAAGAGCTAAGATTGGTGGGCGAAGGAGATAATCAAACCTTAGTGATCAAAAACATCTTTGATGGAACAATGGCTCAGAGCTCAGGAGCCGGTCCTAGCATTAGTTCCCAAACATTAAGGCAAAAAGCATTACTGGATATCAATTTCTCCGAGGATGCCTTGGCAGAACTCAATGCCAGGAGAAGTGCTGAACAAGCTAAATCCAATGCTGCCAGTCCCGGTCAAGCGGGATCTACCAATGATCAGTTGGCGGACCAACAAAGCTCTACTAATCCAAATCAAGGAGAAGACCCATCTTCTACCAATGGTGCCGATAAGGCTTCAGATGGCGCAACAGGAGGTGGAGGTGTAACTCCAGGAGCTGCAGCTGGTGCGGCCATTGCAGGAGCAGCCGGAGCAGCCGGAACAAAGGATGGAACGAAAGAGGCCGCATTGTCAAACAGACTTGCAGAGTTAGATCAGGATGTGTCGGATAGGTCTACAAAATTGGAGGCACAAACCGCATTGGCATACCAGAAATCAATTGATCTAAAATCAGAGGCTGATAAAACCTTTCAGGAAATAGGAGTAGATCCAAATTCGCCGAGTAGTGGAAAGATCAGCAGTGGAGGTGGAGAACTTGATGGTACTGTTGAAGATGGAAATCAGAGTAAAGAAGCAACAGATGGTCAAATCGGAGGAGCTGAGGACCAAGGATCTTCAATGCTCTACACAGATTCAGAAGGGAATCCTCTTACAGAAGAGGAGAAGGTAAAATTGATGAAGGCCAAAGAATTGGCAAGCCGAGCAGCTATCAGTGCTGCATTGGCTCAAAAGCTTGAAGCAAGATCGAAAGAGATGAAGGAGCTTGAGGCTGATTATGGAAATGAAAGAAGCAATATTGAAGGACTGATCCAGTCTTCTAATTATGAGCAAGCTGAAGAAGGGATCAATTCATTTGACAACAAAGCCAGTTCTGTGCCTAGTGGATCTGATTATGTGAGCAGATATGACAAAAACTTATCAGATGCTATCAATCGTGAAAGTGCCTCATTGGATGAAGAGAAAAGAAAACTGGAGAGTTTGCAGACTGAGAGTGATAGAATCAATAATGCAATAAGTGAGCTGGAATCAAAGGTAGCTGCAGCCAATGAATCAGGAACTCCTGATGAAGAGGCTCAAAAGCAACTGGATGAGTTAAAGTTAGATAAAGAAGACTTAGATTTTCAATTGAGAAGTGCTCAATCCAGGATCACTCAGAAGGAGGATGAGATAGCTGCCTTAAGTTTAGAGCAAGAAGAGATCCGATCTATTTCCAATGATTTCTCCACTATGGATCCTGCAAGCAGTTCTGCACAAATTCCTGCCTCTGCGGAGAAAGATCAATTGATCTCTGACCTTAAAAAATATAGAGATAACGATCAATTGGCCTACACAAGTCCTAAATCTGCAAGTAGCAATCCAGATCTATTATCTCCATCAGCTATCTATATAGGAGGAGAGTTTGCAGATGGAAGCATGGCCGCATTATCGGCAAGTGGAAGTGATACACCAACAGAAGGTTCTCAGCAAAGCTCTACAACCTCTCCGATCCCTAGTAGTTCAAGTAGCTCAGCTGCCAGTATTAAACCAATAGAGGCAATTGATGAGAGTTACTTGTCTGATCTCAATTCGGCCGAAGCAATGCCCGATACAGATCTTCAAAATGCCAGAAAGCTGGAGATCTACGATGAGTGGATCGCTGATCTTGATCAGCAAAAGGAGCTTAGAAGGAACAGTCTTACAAAGATCGATGATCCAGCAGAGAGAGAAAGAGTTCAAGAAGAGATCAATCAATTGAGTAGGGAAGTGGCTACCAAACAGGCCGATAGAGAAGCCATTCGCTCAACCATTGCCGCCAGCAGCGGAGGAGCTATTGCTTCAAGAACAAATGATCTGCAAGATGACAATGGTTCAGAAGCTCCATCAACTGCTCAACTGGAACAAGACAATTCCTCTACTTCAGTAAGTGAACTTTCTAAGCAGGAAGAGGCAAGGTCTGAGGAATTAGCAGCAGCTTTAGGTCCTACTGATCTTTCAGAAGTCACTTCAGATTCTCCATATCCGCAAGGATTAGATGCATTTAAGTTCGACAAATCATATAGCTACTATGCCAATGAGGTAGACCCAGCTTTGAAAGCTGTTAAAACTTCATTGTATCAAGCAAAAGAATATAGCACAAAGGCTGAAGCAGCAAGAGCAGCAGCTTATACACTTCCAACAGTTGAGGAAAGGCGTCAGGCCTTTGAGGATGTGAATGAGTTCAATGAAGCTTCTGAACTATTACAGGTTCAAGCAATGAAAGATGTTGGTGCTGTTAACCAACAAGAATTCTTCAGAAATGCCACTATCTTAAACAATCTGAACGATTATGATGATTCTGAAATAGAGTCCAATAGTTTGGATATGGCCATACTGCTTCAGGATGAAGCAGATGTCTATTTTAACAATGCACAAGTTGTTAGAAGTGAAGCTCAGGCAAGCAATTCTAGCTCAGACCAAAGAAGGAAGTTGCAGAAGGCCTACGACTTGGAAATGCTCGCTCTTAATAAGCAAAGACAGGCTCTAGAGGCTCTGAAACTTGTTGACTCAGAAGCAGAATTGGCAGAAGAAAAAGGAGATAGTCAGTTTAGGAATGCACAGATACAAACCATAACAGATCCTGATATTCTTGCAATTGAGGAAGCCTCTGAAGCTAAAGCAGAAGGTGATGCAATTATTAAAGATGCAGTTGTATTGGAAGAGGAGGCTGAAAGGTTGAAAAAAAGCGCAGAGGTAGAAACAGTTGGTCCTAAAAGGGATAGCTTAATGAGCTTGTATCAGTCAAAGCAAGACAGTTCAATTCAATTGAGAGCTAAGGCGGCAGTATATTATGAAAGAGAAAAACAAATAGAAAGCGGATTTGAAGCGGCTATGGCATCAGATGCCGGTATCTTAAAGCCAGCCTTGATCTTCACGCAGTCCTATGAATTAGATACCATCAATGTTGATGAAGAAAGGAAGAACACAATCATAGAATCAAAAGAATATAAGACCTTTTCTGCTGCTGCAAGGGACAATCAACAACTTAGGTTAGCAGCTAGAGTAGAATATGATAAGGCAGTGGAGCTAAGAAAGAAACAGTTTGAGCTTGATCGCCAAGCTCAGGTTATCTTGGCTTCTGCGGCACAAACGAATGATCCTACAGAGAAAGAGAGAAGGGTAAAGCAAGCTAGAGTAATTGAGTTAAAGGCTGAAAGACTTAATGAGAGTATAGATTCTCTGAATAAGATCATTAGGGTTAAGAACTACTTAGTTACCAGTTCAGAAGGGAAGATGAAGGAAAGTATTGCCAGTCTTTCAGCTACTCAGCAAGCAGAGATCATTTACATTGTGAACCAAGATCTTGACATTACTTCCACTGATCTTAACTATGAGGAATTGGCTGCTCAAAGCGGAACTATAACTGCTGATCAGTCGGGAGGAAGTGATCTAGCATCTAATGATCGCCCAGCTCAATCTGGAACAAAGCTAGGTTCAGATCCAACAGCAAAACCTATTAGTTCAGATCAGGGAGCCCTTAATCAAAGCAAGCCGGATAGTGGCAATGCTGAAAGAACAGTAGAAAGCTCAGGCGGGGCACCGGAGAAGGTAAATCTAAGTCCACCTATTCCGGTGACAACCAGACCTAAGACTTCAGATTCAGGCTCTGAGGCTGCAAACAATGCTGAAGAATCTGCTGAATTAGAGAAGATCATTAGATCAGCACCTCGAAGACCGGTGAGCATTGCTAATATTGATAGGATTCCAAAAAGGATGGATGGACCGATCTTCGTAAAACTTGGACTAAATGAATCTGCCTATGATGAGGCAAAGCCAATTCCAACATTAGCGGAATTGCCGGAAGGTTTGGTCTATAAGGTACAGGTTGGAGCATTTAGAAAGCCGATTCCACAGGATCTTTTCAAAGGATTTGCACCATTATCTGCAGAACCTGGGCCCAATGGTATTACTAGATATACAGCAGGATTATTTACCAATGAAAGAGAAGCCGTGGGGGCGAGAGATGAGATCAGAAACTTCGGTTATAAGGATGCTTTCGTAGTAGTATTCAAAAACGGACAAAGGGTTTCAATTACTTCTGCAAGGAAGGCTACTTCTTCCACCCAATCTGCAGGAGGAACTCAAAGTAGCGGAGGAGGTACGACCCAACCTAGCCCAACAAGAGAGGTTCAAGAAAGCTTTGGTGGTAATGTAAAGAATCTACAGTCTATTGAAGATCTCTTCTTCACGGTTCAAATTGGTGTATATTCAAAAGAGGTAAAAGATGGAGTTTTCTCAGCTTATCAAGATGTGAATGCGATCAAGTTGCCTACAGGATTGATTAGATATAATAGCGGGATATTTAAGAGCTTAGAGGAAGCTACAAGTCATAAGGATAGAATCAGTTCAAATATTCCCGATGCTTTTGTCGTTGTTTATTATAATGGCAAGAGAATTTCACTGAACGAAGCAGCTAGAATCTTAAACCAAAATTAACTCAAATGGAAACACAGAAGCAAAATGAGACCATTGAAAAAGAGAGTTTAACGGAATCAGCTAGTTTGATCCTCTGGAATGATAATGTCAATACATTCGATCATGTAATTGATTGCTTGGTGAGCATTTGTGATCATTCTACAACACAGGCTGAGCAATGCGCCTATATCGTTCACTACAAAGGTAAATGTGTAGTGAAAGAAGGCGGAAAGGACAGGTTAGAGCCATTGTTGACTGCTTTGCAACAGCAACAATTAACTGCAGAGATCAAGTAGTATCTTTGTAATAAATAATCGATTTATACATGAAAAAGGGATTAACACTCCTTCTTTTAGGAGCCTTATTGAGTCAGTGTGCAACTGTACCTATCACAGGTAGAAAGCAAGTGAAATTACTTCCTAGCAGCCAATTGAATGGTATGGCTCTTAGTCAGTATGACGAAGTAAAGAAATCTGAAAAGCTTCTACCTGATTCGGATCAAAGAGTTAAAGACGTAAGAGAGATTGGAACTAAGATCTCCGCTGCAGTTACCAAATTCATGAAAGCCAACCATATGAAGGACAGGCTCAGCGAATTCAATTGGGAATTCAATGTTGCGGACCAAGATATTTTGAATGCTTGGTGTATGCCTGGAGGGAAGGTCATGTTCTATACCGGGATACTTCCGGTTTGCGATGGAGTAGGTGGAATTGCTACTGTAATGGGACATGAAGTTGCACATGCTGTTGCTCGTCATGGAAATGAAAGAATGAGTCAGGGATTGATTCAGCAATTTGGAGGTATTGGATTAGCTGTGGCGATGCAAGACAAACCTCAGGAAACACAAAATCTATTTATGGCGGCATACGGTGCTAGCTCTCAACTGGGAATGCTGAAGTATTCTAGACAACACGAATCAGAAGCTGATAAAATGGGATTGGTATTCATGATCATGGCGGGCTATGAACCGGAAGAAGCCATTGATTTCTGGGGGAGAATGTCTGCTCAAAAAGGGGGAGCAGCGCCTCCTGAGTTTTTAAGCACTCATCCTAGCGATCAGACAAGGATCAAAGAGATCAAGGAATTTATACCAAAGGCAAAAGAATTAGCTGCAAAGTATAATAAGTAATCAGAAGAATTTATTGAACAAAAAAGGGCTGCAATTGCAGCCCTTTTTTTGTTACCTAATACTCACTATTTCTTGCTCTTAGTAGCAGTAGCTTTCTTTGCTGCCGGTTTCTTTGTCGTTGTTTTCTTAGTTGTAGTCTTTGTGGTTGTCGACTTAGCTTTTGGAGCAGCTTTTTTGTCTGCTTTTGGTTTTGCTTTCACGGCAGCTTTTGGTTTAGAGCTTGAAAGCGTACTTGCTTTCTTTTTAGGTCTGCTCTTTCCAAATGATCCTGCTCTAATTTTTCCTTTTCTAGTCTTTATATCTCCTTTTCCCATATGAAATCTCTGATTTTGTTCGGTTTTTGGTCTGTTTTTAACAAATATAGAAAATTGGAAACTCTAAGACAATTGAATATGAAGCAAAAAAAACACCCTTCACTGGGAAGGGTGTCTTCAAGGTTTGGTGATCTTACTTACTTTACTTTGTTAGAAAGTTCGCTTCCAGCTTTGAACTTAACAACATTTTTAGCAGCAATGTTAATTTCTTTACCTGTTTGAGGATTTCTACCTTTACGAGCAGCTCTCTTAGATACAGAAAAAGTACCAAATCCAACCAAAGCGACTTTGTCTCCTTTTTTAAGAGCACCGCCTGTAGCGTCTAGAAAAGCATCTAAAGCTCTTTTAGCGTCAGCTTTTGAAAGGTTAGCACCATCTGCAATCGAATCAATTAATTCTGCTTTGTTCATCTTTTTGAATTTTTGGTTAATGAATTAGTTTATTACTTCTAGTGAAGTGAGTACAAATATAGAGTAAAAGTCAAGCGGTGCAAGGATTTCAAGGAAAATCGAAGCTATTTGTTGAAAAGTAAGGTTGAATGTTAATAACGCCTAAGGAATTCTAGTCAAAATGGCGTCTATACTGACTTTCCGCTAAGGCTATTGGATAATAAGCTTTTCTGTAGAGATGGTCTTTGAGCTTTTTCTTTCAACCACATTTAGAAAATAGATTCCCTTACCAAGGTTTTCCAAGATTGAGATTCTATACGTATCAGAGCTCAATTGCTGTTGATCAACTCTCACAGATTGTCCGTTCATTCCGAACAGATAATAATCTATGGCCTCTTCGGATGAATACTTAACCTTGAATTGTCCATCTACGATTGGATTAGGATAGACAATAGGTTTAGAGAGATCTTGTTGACCATAGGTATTAGCAAGATGCACTGCTAAGAATGGATAGGTCTTAGATTTTCCATCATGATCATATTGGATCAGTCTATAATAGGCAGATTCACTAAAGTCTATTGGATCATGCAGGGAGTAATAAAGATTCTCAGTGGAATTACCACCGTTAGCTTTTGAATTTACAGTAGCTATAGTCTCTATGTTCTTACCATCAACTGTCTTCTGAATCTCAAATCTGTTGTTGTTGATCTCTGCGCTTGTAGACCAATCTATCAGCACATAATCTCCAATCTGCTTAACGTTAAAGTTGATCAACTCAACCGGAAGAGGATTAGCTGGTGAGCCGGAGCCAAGTGTAAATGGACTAAAATCAGCGATAGTTCCTGAACTGGAAACAGTTCCAGCAGAGGTGTTACCGGTTGTTCCTCCATTACCATGATCTTTCCACTCACCGTCATTGTCATCCCACCTTACAACTTTCAGATCTAACAGACTACCTACTAGACTTGTTAAACTCCAAGAGAGGGTTACTGTTTCAGCAGATGTACCAATCAAACGATCTAACTGCCAGTACTCCAATTGACTTGCTGTAGCTATGGTTGGCTCTCTGCTTAGTAAACTGTACAAGCCATTAGGATTAACTCTAAAATATTCAGCTCTATACATATCCAAGGTAGTATTGGGGTTGCTAATACTAATTGGTAGATAAAAAACTCCATCACCTGTAGGAAAGGTAAATGGGTCATTACCAATCTTATTAATAGGCCCATCTATAAAGCTCGCGGAATTGGCATCTGTAGCAGTGGCATTATCCAAGAAGGTAACACTATTTCCATTACCTCTAATAATTCCGTTGAACATTCTCATTCTTGTTCCTATTAGAATAGAATCATTGAGATCAATTCCCCCAATTGAATTTAAAACCCTTAAGGTAGAGAAGGTTGTATTGCCGGTAATACTTTGAGAACCAATTCCTTCAAGTCTGACTGTGCCTCCTGAGATGTTGGAAGTACCTGAATTATTCCAATTGCCATCCAATCGTAATACTCCATTCGACATGGTGAGTAGATCATTTCCACCGGTCATGTTCAAGTTCCCATTGATGTCTAAGAAGGCAGATGCACTTGTAATATTTATATTCACATCTTCACCATCACTTCTTACGTCTCCAGAAGTAATCAATGATCCTCCACTAATTGTAACAGAATGATCATCACCCGTTTGATCATCAAACACAAGATTCGTGCATCTAATCTCTCCATTGCTTAAATTAATGATTGTTGAGCCATCTGTTCCGTTGGTAGCCGGACCATCATTCCCCAATACTATATCGCCACTAACATTCAGGTCTCCACCTGCCACAATAATAGAAGATCCTGCATCAAACAAATAAAGACTACCAGTGACGTTCAGTTCACCTCCAGTAAGAATTAGATCAGATCCTCCATAGACTCCAAGATCACCATCAAAAGTGACAGTCCCACCCCTGATTTGAACTAATGAATTACCGCTTATCTCACAATTTTCCATATCAAAACCAACTGGAGTAGAGGTTATGACAGGAGCATCAGCATAGGTTCCATCAATTATAAAGTCAGCCGCGTCTCCATTTGCAGGATCGGGATCCGCACCACCCCCCGGAGTCCAGTTTCCTGCAACTGTCCAACTTGAATCTACACTACCATCCCATGTGTAGGTTTTGCCAGCAAAGGAACTTCCTACAAAACCAACAAGGAGCATCATAATTAGTAATAGTCTCTTCATCTTTTATACTGTAGTTTGACACTAATGATAACGCGAAAATAAGAATATGGTTACAATAAAAGAGCTAGTTTTTTTCTAGGAATTGACAATTAGATCTTAATACCTTATTATCTTTTTCTTCTTAACTAGGTTGCCATCAAGTTTGTCAATACATAGAAGTATATAGGAGGCAGGTGGTAAGTTTGAACAATCAAGCATATAAGTAGAGTTGGATAGCTTTGATACCTTAGCTAAGACCTCTTTTCCATTAGGATCATACAGTTTGAATTGAAGATCAGATGAATGATCACATTCTATCATTACAGATTGCTCATTTGATGGGTTAGGGAATATCTTGAGACCTACTTCTTGATTCATTCTATTAAGCTGTTCTATGAGCTTAAAATCATAGGTCTTGCTCTTTCCGTCGAAGTCTGTTTGCTTGATCCTGTAATATGCACTTTGGTCTTCAGCCAATGGAGTTCTAAAGCTATAATCAAGTCTATTTTGCGAGTTACCTTCCTTTGCCTTTGAAGCAACTGTTCCGATTACATGAATTGCCTTACCATCAAATGACCTCTCGATCTCAAAGAAGTTATTGTTTAACTCAGATTGAGTTGACCATAGGATCCTAGCAGAATTCCCTTCCCTTCTTACTTCAAAGTCCAGTAGCTCAATAGGCAATGGGTTACTAAATGTAGACGAGCCAAGGGTAAACGGACTAAAAGAGCTGATTGTTGAGGATGATACTATTGTTCCGTTAGCTGAATTTCCCGTTGTTCCGCCATTGCCTTCATTTTTCCACTCAGATGTCACATCATCCCATCTACAAACCAATAGATCGGCAAGGTTGCTTACCAAGCTTGAAGAATTAAAGCTTAAAGTGACTGTTTCAGCGGATGAACCCACCAAACGATCAAGTGTCCAATATTCTAACTCACTAACCACTACAATTCCACTTTCTAGGTTTGTGATTGGATACATAGGGTTAGGGTTTTGTTTAAAGTACTGAGCTCTATATATATCGTTTACTGTGTTGGGTGCTGATATGGTAATGGGTCTATACTCGTCATTACTACCTATAGGAAAAGTAAAGGCATTATTCCCGATCTTGTTTACAGGTCCATCTATATAACTGTCATCTGAAGCTCCTGATACAGATGAATTGTCGACAAAAGTGACAGAATTGCCATTTCCAAATAATTTCCCTTCTGAAAAGGTCAATTGGTTATTAATGATAATAGAATCATTCAATGAAACTCCTACTAAACTATTATCGATGGTCAGATTGTAAAATTCCTGACCATTTGGTGCAGTTACATTCTGTGAGAACTCTCCATTGAATATCACCGTTCCTGAGTTCATTTCAGAAGTTCCTTGATTGTTCCAATCACCTTCTAATCTTAAAATACCTCCATTCATGATCAAGGAGTCATTTCCTGCACTCATGCTTAAGTCATCTCCAATGGTTACGGTGGCTGCTCCGCCAATGGTCAATCGAACG
>JAUIGQ010000153.1 GCA_030429925.1 Bacteroidia bacterium
CAAGCTTAACTTCTCTGAAACTTCAGGTATTGCAAGGCTCTTCCAAGAGAAGGGTTATGCTCGCATTGATTTTCAAGAGGGGGCTGATATTGTAGTGATCAATACTTGCTCTGTTACAGATCAAGCTGATAAGAAATGCAGGAACATAGTGAAGCAGGCCAGAAGACTCAATGAGGATGCTTTTATTGCAGTTATTGGTTGTTATGCACAGCTCAAGCCCGAGGAGATCCTCTCAATAGAAGGGGTGAATATCGTTCTTGGTGCTTCTGAGAAGTTCAACCTTCTTGAAAAAGTTGAACAATGGCAAAATGAAAAATTTGCTCCTAGAGTTGAAGTTTCTTCAATAAAGGAGGCTAAAACCTTTTTCCCAACCTATTCAATTGGCGATAGAACAAGATCCTTTTTAAAAGTACAAGACGGCTGTGATTATTTCTGTTCGTTTTGCACCATTCCTTTGGCAAGAGGAAGAAGCAGATCAAATTCAATTGCAGCAACAGTTGAGCAGGCAAGAGAAATTGCAAAAACAGAAGTAAAAGAGGTAGTTCTTACCGGAGTAAATATTGGCGATTTTGGAAAAGGAACAGATGAAGACTTTTTAGGCTTGATCAAAGAACTCGATCAGATCGAAGGAATTGATAGATTTAGAATTTCCTCTATAGAGCCCAACTTGCTCAGCAATGAAATCATCGAATTCGTTGCACAAAGCAAACGTTTCGTTCCACACTTTCACATCCCACTTCAATCGGGCGACGACAAGGTGTTGGAGGCTATGAGAAGAAAGTACAAAACTGACTTGTACTCTGATAGGGTCAGTAAGATCAAGTCTCTTATGCCTGACGCATGCATTGGTGTTGACGTGATTTGCGGCTATCCGGAAGAAGATGATGAAAGTTTCTTGAAGACCTACAATTATCTCAATGAGCTAGATATCTCATACTTGCACGTCTTTACTTATTCTGAACGACCGAATACGGTTGCCATCAGAAGGAACGATCAGGTTCCAATGGAAATAAGAAGAGAGAGAAGCAAGCAGCTTCAGATCCTGTCTGAAAAGAAGAAAAGACATTTTTACGAAACACAATTAGGAAAGACTTTCACCGTTCTCTTCGAGAATGGCGATCAAATGGGTGGAATGCAAGGTTTCACCGAGAATTATATTAAAATCCAAACCGAATATCATCCTGAATGGCTCAATCAGCTTAAACAAGTTGAGACTTTATCCGTTACATCAGATGGAGTTGTTAAGGCAGCTATTGTAAGAGATGAACTTATTCCTGCCTAGTGCAGAAGAAAAATAGATAGAATTATGGGAAGACCATCGACAAAACCGAAGAAGCTTAAAGACGGATTTTACCTAGAGGTAAAGAACCAAGGAGCAAAGTCTGGAATTAAGATCCGCAGAGATACTTATGAAGAAATGATGCTTGCTAAAAAGAACTTTGAAAGAACAAAGGAAGTTAAAGTTCTTGGTGAAGTAGTCGACGATACTTTCGTTGATGAAAAAGGCAAGAAAAAGAAGAAGGCCGCTAAAGCGAGCTAGAAACTCATCAGAGGTCAAAGGTTAAAATTCAATCTAATTAATTGAGTTCTGATCTTTGACCTTTGACCATTCAATTAGGCTTCGTCCCAATTGATCTTTACGCCTGCAGTCTTGGGATATCCAATGCAGGTAAGAACATATCCATCGTCAATCTCATCCTGACACAATCCAAAGTTGTTATCCATTTCAACTTCGCCTTCTATGAGCTTGGCCTTGCAAGTAGTGCATACTCCTGATCTGCAGGAAAAAGGAGGGTCTATGCCTATTCTTTCAGCACCTTCTAATATGCTTTCTCCTTTCTGAAGCTGAATTTGGTGCTCTTCCTCGTCAAGAACAACAGCAATGTCTTCCGGCTCTGATGAAAGTGCCATTTCACTTGGTGTGGAATCATTTTCCGGAGATGCAAAATATTCAATAAAGATCTCTTCACTTGGCAGCCCTGCCTCTTCTAATCCACTTTTGGCAGAGCTGATCATCCCTTCCGGTCCGCAGATATAGTAATCAGCCATTCCGGCTTGAGCATTTCCCACCAAACTTTTCACTCTTTCTTTATCCAACCGCTCTCCATTGCTGCTCAAGAAATGCATGATCATGAACTTCTCAGAACTAGCTGCTCTCAAAGCTTCTAATTCTTGCTTAAAAATGATATCTTCCTCAGACCTGTTTCCATAAAATAGATACACTCTTGGTCCGCCAAAACTTAAGTATTGTTTCAGAATAGAAATGATCGGTGTAATTCCGCTGCCTGCAGCAAAGAGGATCAGAGCTTTCTCAGTATTCCTCAACGTAAAATTTCCATCTGGAGGCATTACCTCTAATACATCTCCAACAGAGAGCGTATCGTAGAGATAGGAAGACATTCTGCCGTTCTCAACCTTTTTAGATGTGATCTTGAGTTGATTGTCAGCAGGTATAGCTGAAATGGAGTATGACCTTCTCACCTCCTCTCCATTGATCTCTTTCTTGATGGTCAGATACTGTCCTGCTTTGAACTCAAAGGTTGAATTCAATTCTTCAGGCACTTCAAATATTACAGAAATGGCATCCTTGGTCTCTCTGACCAGTTCAGCCACCTTTAGTTGATGGAAATTCTTACTCATGCGATTTTTATTATCAGCTTTTGATTTTACTTAACAAGATTAATGGAAGAGAGTTTAAATACTCAGATCTTCAAATGTTCAAGAACTGCTTCTTCAATTTGGGACTCAACATCCTCATAACTTCTCTTCTTAAATTCAGAGCCCGTGATCTTTTCGAACAACTCTATATAGCGCTCAGAGACCTTTGCTACAAATTCATCAGGCATTTCAGGAATAGTCTGACCTTCTAAACCTTGAAAGCCATTTTCAATCAACCATTCTCTCACAAATTCTTTGCTTAATTGTCTTTGTTTCTCTCCCTTTTCTTGCAACTCAGCATAGCTGTCTTTGTAGAAATATCTTGAGGAGTCCGGGGTGTGGATCTCATCGATCAGATGAACTACTCCTTCCCTATTTCCAAACTCATATTTTGTATCTACCAGTATCAAACCCCTTTGAGCGGCGATCTCTGTTCCTCTTTGAAATAATTTTCTGCTGTACTCCTCCAACTGAACATATTCTTCTTCCTTAACTATTCCTTGCCTTAGGATCTCCTCCCTGCTGATATCCTCATCATGACCCTCTGATGCTTTGGTAGTTGGAGTCAGTATGGGTTCCGGAAAAGCATCATTTTCTTTCATCCCGTCCGGCATCTCTACCCCACAAATTGTGCGTTTCCCATCTCTATATTCTCTCCATGCATGTCCGCTCAAGTACCCCCTAACTACCATCTCCACTTTATAAGGCTGACAGTACTTTCCTATGGTAATATGAGGGTCCGGGGATGCCACAACCCATGTTGGAATTATATCAGAACAAGCATCCAAAAAGAAAGAAGCGATCTGGTTAAGCACTTGCCCTTTATAAGGTATTGCCCTTGGCAGGATGTGGTCAAAGGCTGAGATCCTGTCCGTTGCCACCATCACCAATAGATCATTCTGCAATGTATACACATCCCTCACTTTCCCATTGTAAACTTCCTTTTGTCCCGGAAAGTAAAAATCAGTTCCTTTTAAAGCTTCTGTCATTATCTCTACTTATCTGTTTATCAGTTTATCTTATTATCTGCCTATCTGTTCATTTCTCCTCTTCAATCTCTTTGTTCTTCTCCACCATATCGTAGGCATCAATGATCTTTTTCACCAATGCGTGTCTGATCACATCCCTCCCATCAAAATGTATGAAATCTATCCCTTTTGTGTTCTTCAATATCTGCAATGCCTGGATCAATCCAGAAGGTGTATTTCTTGGAAGATCTATTTGAGAAGCATCCCCGGTTACACAGAACTTGGCATTCTTACCCATTCTTGTCAAAAACATCTTGAATTGAGATCTAGAAGCATTCTGAGCCTCGTCTAAGATCACAAAGGCATTGTCTAATGTTCTTCCTCTCATATATGCCAGAGGAGCAATTTGAACAATCCCATTCTCAACATATTCGTTCAACTTTTCAGCCGGGAACATATCATGCAAAGCATCATACAAGGGTTGCAAATAAGGGTCTAACTTTTCTTTCACATCTCCCGGAAGGAATCCAAGACTCTCCCCTGCTTCAACTGCCGGACGACAAAGAATGATCTTCCTTACTTCTTTGTTCTTGAGTGCTCTTGCGGCCAAGGCAACGGCTGTATAGGTTTTTCCGGTTCCGGCAGGACCTAAGGCGAAAACCATATCGTGCTTTTGAATGCTCTTCACCAACTTTCGTTGATTAAAAGTTCTGGCCTTAATGATCAAGCCATGATTTCCGTAAAAAAGGATCTCGTCCTTTTCATTCATCTGGGCCTTTAGGTCGTCCAGTTCCTTGCTTTTATCTTCCAATAGTCGCTCAATATTATTCTCTGATAGCTCCTTGAACTTTTGCAAATGTTTGATCAATAGGTCGAGCTTCGTTTCAAATTCATCAATGGATGACTTCTCACCAATTGCCTTGATCTTCCCTCCCCTGCTGACCAACTTTAGGTTGGGAAATCTGTTTCGGATAAGCTTCAGATTCTTATCATTTACGCCAAAAAGTTCTACCGGATCTACTCTGGATATCTCAATGGTCTTTTCTGACAAATTCCTTTTGTTTTCAGGGTTTTACTTGCAAAATGCCGTACGAAATTATTACTAATTTTGATGGCATCAAACAATTGCACATCTTTCCTCAATTAGGCTAATGGCTATCATTACACTCACTACCGATCTAGGATTGAAAGACCATTATGTAGGGGTCGTGAAAGGTAGCATTTTACGTCAGTGTCCGGAAGCTCAGATAATTGACATCTCCCATCTTATTCCTCCCTACGACATAATGGAGGCTGCATTTACATTGAAGAATGCTTTTATGGATTTTCCCGAGGGAAGTATTCATATTATTGGTGTGAATCCGGAAATAGAAGTTGATAGCGACCATTTGATGGTCTTATACAAGGGCCATTATTTCATTGGAGCCGACAACGGTGTTTTTTCATTGATACTTGATGAAGAGGCTGATGAGATCTATGAGTTGAATATCAGTCCAACAGAAGAAGACCTTACTTTTCCAACCAAGGATGTTTTTGCAAAAGCAGCCTGTCATATTGCAAAAGGCGGAACGCCTGCCATGATAGGTAAAGAGTTGGATGAGTTCAAACAGAGAATGCCTTTCCAAGCTGTATCTCAAGACAATGTGATCAAGGGAATGGTAATTCACATTGACCACTATGGAAACATTATCACCAATGTAGAAGAAACCCTATTCAAGGCTTTTGGGGGAGCTCGAGATTTCACCATTGAGTTTAGAAGAGGGCAATATGACATCAAACAGATCTCTCAAGCATATAGTGACTTGCCGGAGGGAGAAAAACTGGCCATTTTTGGATCGTCTAAACTATTAGAGATCGCTATTAATAAAGGCAATGCTGCTCAGTTGCTTGGTAGGAAAAAAGCTGACACCATTAGAATCGTCTTCCATGATCGTTAGAATTG
>JAUIGQ010000017.1 GCA_030429925.1 Bacteroidia bacterium
CCATCTCACCCATCCGTATACTTTTTCAACATTCCCCTTCCCTATCAGTTGCACTCAGGTAGCTGGGACAGCACCATTATCTTAAACCCAAGATTCTCTGGTGACCGCTTTACTCTGGCTATACAACAAGATTTAGACTCCATCTCCTTTGATCCGGAAGGATGGATTCTAGCCAAGAGTGATGTGTTAACAGAGTTGCAAGAAAGGGATAGATCGAGAGAAGAAGAAGTTCTCATTTATCCGAATCCTGCGTTGAATGAGTTGAATGTGAAAGGATTTGAGGAGTTTGAATCCTATCAGATCTTCAATACCTCCATGCAGCTGATGCAAAAGGGAAATTCTGAGTCGAAGATCGATATCTCCAACCTTGATCCAGGTACTTACATATTACAGATTGAATCTGAAGAGACTATCTTAAGATCGATCATTTCCAAGCAATAGTCGGCCATATCGACAGCTTTTAAGGCTAAATGCCTTCATTTTCTGACATTATTGCCGATATAATTGCAATTTATCCATTGGTAATTCATTTGATAATTGGGTGTCGAATTAGAATTTGACATTAAAGAACATATAGAATGAATTTTAAGAACTATACCATAAAATCGCAGGAGGCAGTGCAACAAGCACAGCAGCTTGCAATGGCTAAACAGCATCAGGCTATTGAGAATGGCCACTTGTTGAAAGCCATTATGGAGGTTGATGAGAACGTCACTCCATTTATCATGAAGAAGCTGGGGGTTAACCTCTCTATGCTTCAACAAACTTTAGAAAGCATCATAAACAGTTACCCAACCGTAAGCGGTGGAGATCAATATCTATCAAAGAAAGCTTCAGAAAGTCTTGCGCAGTCAACCAACTATCTAAAAGAGTTCGGAGATGAGTTCGTTTCCATTGAACACTTACTTCTTGGTATCCTAAAGAGCGGAGATCAGGTAGCACAGATGATGAAAGACAGTGGTGTGAATGAAAAAGAGATGATCGCGGCTATCAAAGAACTTAGAAAAGGAGAAAAAGTTACCTCTCAAACTGCTGAAGACACATACAATGCTCTTGGGAAATATGCCAAGAACTTGAACCAATTGGCGAATGAGAACAAGCTAGACCCTGTTATCGGTCGGGATGAAGAGATCAGAAGAGTGTTACAGATCCTTTCCAGAAGAACCAAGAACAATCCTATTCTTATAGGTGAGCCGGGTGTTGGTAAAACAGCCATAGCCGAAGGCTTAGCGCATAGGATCATTTCAGGAGATGTGCCTGAGAACCTAAAATCTAAGCAGATCTACTCCTTAGATATGGGTGCCTTGGTTGCCGGTGCAAAATACAAAGGTGAGTTTGAGGAACGATTGAAGTCTGTAGTTAAAGAAGTGGTTAGCGCAGAGGGAGATATTGTGCTTTTTATAGATGAGATCCACACTTTGGTTGGAGCCGGAGGCGGTGAAGGTGCCATGGATGCTGCAAACATCTTGAAGCCAGCATTGGCAAGAGGTGAATTAAGAGCTATTGGCGCCACGACCCTAAATGAATATCAAAAGTACTTTGAGAAGGACAAGGCATTGGAAAGGCGATTCCAAAAGGTGATGATCGAAGAGCCGAATACAGATGATGCTATATCCATCCTAAGAGGAATCAAAGAGAAGTATGAGACCCACCATAAAGTTCAGATCAAAGACGAAGCGATCATTGCTGCTGTGGAGCTTTCACAGCGTTACATAACCGACAGATTCCTTCCGGATAAGGCCATTGACCTTATAGATGAAGCTGCCTCAAAGCTTAGAATGGAGATCAATTCTAAGCCTGAAGAGCTAGATGAACTGGATAGAAAGGTAATGCAGTTAGAGATCGAAAGAGAAGCGATCAAAAGGGAGAAAGATCAAGCTAAGCTGAAGGTACTCAATGAAGATATCGCCAACCTGAATGAAAAGAGAAAGGACCTCAATGCAAAATGGCAAGCGGAAAGAGAGATCGTTGATGGTATTCAAAAGTCAAAAGAGAATATTGAGAATCTTAAATATGAGGCTGAGCAAGCTGAAAGAGCCGGGCAGTATGATAAAGTAGCTGAGATCCGCTATGGTAAGATCAAAGAGGAAGAAACAAAGCTGGAATCCTTTAAAGATCAGCTATTGGAGATCAAGAAGAAGGCTACCTTGATAAAAGAAGAGGTAGATGCAGAGGAGATCGCAGATGTGGTAAGTAGATGGACAGGTATTCCGATCAGTAAAATGCTGCAATCTGAAAGAGAAAAATTATTGTACCTAGAAGATGAGCTGCATAAAAGAGTGGTTGGACAAGATGAGGCCATTGAAGCCGTATCTGATGCCATTCGAAGAAGTCGCGCCGGAATGCAGGATGAAAAGAAACCCATTGGTTCTTTTATCTTCCTAGGTACAACAGGGGTTGGTAAGACTGAATTAGCTAAATCGCTAAGTGATTACCTCTTCAATGATGAAAATGCCATGACCAGGATCGATATGAGTGAATACCAGGAAAGGCATGCTGTTTCAAGATTGGTGGGGGCTCCTCCGGGTTATGTTGGATATGATGAAGGAGGACAGCTAACCGAGGCCGTTAGAAGAAAGCCCTACTCTGTTGTTCTTTTGGATGAGATCGAAAAAGCTCACCCGGATGTGTTCAATATCCTGTTGCAGGTCTTGGATGACGGAAGACTCACCGATAATAAAGGTAGAGTAGTCAATTTCAAGAACACCATCATCATTATGACTTCTAACTTAGGGTCCCAGATCATTCAGGAAAATTTTGAAGGATTGGATGGAAAGAATTTAAATGCTGTAATGGAGACCACTAAGAAAGAAGTCTATGGATTGTTAAGAAAAACCATTAGACCAGAATTCTTGAACAGGATCGATGAGACCATTATGTTTACTCCTTTGAGCAAGGCCGATGTGAAGAAGATTGTTGGACTGCAGCTTAATTCGGTGATCAAGATGGCAGCTAAAAATCAGATTGAACTATCAGTCTCTGACGAAGTAGTCGATTATCTAGCTGAAATAGGTTACGATCCGCAATTTGGTGCAAGACCGATCAAGAGAGTAATTCAGAAGCAAGTGCTTAACCAGCTATCTAAGGATATGTTAGGAGGTAAAGTAAGCGCAGGTGATGTAGTTGTAATGGATGTGTTTGAAGATCAAGTGGTTTTCCGAAATCCATTAGAGGATGAGATCAAAAAAGCGATCAAGTCATAAATCAAATAATAAAAATTAGCCCGGCATTTGTCGGGCTTTTTATTGAAAAGAATACATTTGAGTTCTAATTTCGATACTATGAAAATTCTAAAATGGTCATTAATCAGTATTCTAATACTAGCAGTATTGGGATTTGGAGGCTTTCAACTTTTAAAGAACTATACGAAGAAAGCTAGTCCTGAAGCTACTATTGTATATGAGGGAACAGATGTTACCTTGGAAGTCTTTTACAACAGGCCGTATAAGAAAGACAGAAAAATCTTTGGTGGATTAGTGCCTTATGGAGAAGTATGGAGAACCGGCGCAAATGAAGCTACAACATTTATGACTAATAAGGACATCACCTTTGGCGGTGAATTACTGAAGGCCGGTAAATACACTGTTTGGACCATCCCTCAAGAAACCCAATGGACCATTATCCTTAATTCAAAGATGTATGATTGGGGAGTTAACTGGGATAACGAGCCAAGTAGAGATCCACTTTTTGATGTATTAAGGATCAATATACCTGCAGTAGAAACAAATGAAACTGTAGAGCAATTCACCATAGAATTCCTTTACGATGTCAATTTGGTGATGAAATGGGATAATACTCAAGTACTGATCCCAATCTTCACCTATGCGAATGCAGAATAGCAGATCGCTTCTACCTTTTTTGAATTAAGAGTAGATTGCCTATTTATCAGTATTCAAGATAACCGGCAACCCATCATCTCCTCCACCGATCACAATGATCTTTGAATTTGGTGACTTAGCCAGTTCCTCAGTGGCAGAAATCCCTTTTTCTTTTAAGATATTGGTAGTTATACTGGCACTCAATATTTTGTTGGCAGCTGCTTTCCCTTCTGCATCGATCCTTCTTCTTTCCGCCTCTTTCTTTTCCTTATCGATCAAATAGTCATACTTCTGAGCCTCTTGCTCTGCTGCTAGTTTTTGCTCAATGGATTGCTTAATAGTCTCAGGAAGCTTGATAGACCTAAAAAGAAGGGCTTTCAACTCAATATGGTTGTTCTTGAGAATTTCTCTTGTACTCTCTTCTATCTTGGTTTCAATCTCTTGCCTTTTGGAGGCATACAACTCTTCAGGTGTGTATTGACCAATGATCTTCCTAACTGCGGATCTCAGTTCTGGTCTGATCAAACTTTCAATATAGCTCATTCTGAAAGATCTATACAAGTATCCTATCTCATTCGGAATAGGTCTAAAACGAAGTGACACATCAATATTGATAGACAATCCATCTCTTGATAATACATCCATAGTTTCTTCGATCTGTTGCTCTGCTATCTCAAATACGATCAAGTCGTTCCATGGAGCAATGATATTCAATCCTTCTCCTTTTACATTGTCAACATCTAGCCCACTAGTATATTTCTTAAACACTACTCCTCTTTCTGTTGGTTGTAAGATCACAAAGATGTTTGCAAGAATAACTATCAGCACAATGGCTACTATTCCAATAAGAATAAAGGGTCTCAATTTAGCTGGATCGAAAGATGGTTCGTTGTATTGGTTCATGTCTTCTATTTTTGACGAATTTACAATAGATTAAAGTCACACAAGAATCTAACAGCAAGAATCTACTACTGTTTAAGAGAATTCAAGAAAAAACCCCGATGTTCGTCGGGGTTTCTCGTTTACATGGACAATTATTAATCAAAACTTTATTATGGTGAAAACGTCTTTCTCAGTAAGAATTTCTCCACCCCATGTAAACATTCGTGATGGTCTTTCAAATGTAAAAATTTTTCTTTTAACACAAAATTAATTTGAAGGTATCTCAAAGAAGAACTCTTCTCTTACAATCTTACCATCTCTGACCTTGTATACACAGATCTCATCGATCAACAATCTATGCCCGTTCTTGAAGGTAAGATCCATAGACATGCTAAAAGAAAAGTAATCAGATGCGCAAATAGGTTCAGAAACAGAAGTAGAATGTATTTCTTCAATTTGGTTGTAAAACATTTCACTTTTCTTCTTTACAGCCTCGATTCCTTCTACAACCCTATTTTCGGTTCCTTCTGGCTCAATACTTACAATATCTTCGCCGTACAACTCTTCAACAGCTTTTTCACTATTCCCATTTTTAATATGATCATATAACCTTTGAGCAACTTCTTCTGTATTCATAATTTGTCTCTTTTAAACAACTAAGAAATAAAAAAACCCCGACTATTGTCGAGGTTTTCTAATAAAACTAAAAAGTTTTTATTGACCTAACTTCTTCTTCATATTGATATAAAGCTCATCTTCTCCTGTCATGGCATAGATCTTCACAAGGGAAGCAATTGTTGGTTTGTCTTCCGGATTTAGCTCATGAGCCTTCTCTAATGCAGGCCTAGCCTTTGCAAAATACTCATTGGCTTTATCGTTAGCTGCTTTATACTTTGCAGTTTCATTCAATCCATATCCACTAGCCTTGTTGTTCCATTCCACAGCAATATTATAATACATTGCTCCTAGGTTATAGGCCGCATCAAAGAAATCAGGATCAACATCCATTGCTTTTTGATAATCTGCAGCTGCCTTATCTGTCTCTTTTAGTTCATCGTAGATAATTCCTCTATTATAATATAAGGAAGGATTAGAAGGGTCAGCCTCTATAGCAGCACCAAAGTTATTTAATGCCTTCTCGGTTTGTCCTGTTGAAATAAGATAACTCAGCTCTTCAGTGATCAGATTTGGATCGTTAGGATATGCTTTCCTACCCTTTTCAATTACTTCAATCTTTTTGGTAGTATCACCTTTTCTGTCATAGATAGATGCCATATAAAGATAAAGTTCCGGTCCACCATAACCCACAGTTGTTAAAATAGAATAGTATGCTAAAGCGTCGTCATACATCTCTAATCTTTCCGCAGCAAGAGCGGCATTGAACATTCCCAATGAATCAAATCTGTTCATGAATGCATTAACCCCAACCGATTTTTCAGAGAGATCCTTTGCCTTCTTATAATCTTCAGCTTGGAAAGCCTCAACGCCTGTATTGATAAAAGCATTTGCCAGGTATGGGAACTTTTGTCCTAAAATATCAGACATATAAGATGGATCATCAAAGTCAGTCTCTTTATTGTAGATAAGACCTAACAATTTCATCATACCTTCATCAGAATCTATATCAATACTAGTTGCATCAGCTGATTTGATATTGTACTTCATTGCATTCACATAGAACTCAAAGGTCTTGTCTAATGAATTGCTGAATTGAGCAGCACAATCTTCATCTTTCGTCAATGCCGCATTGAAGTATAGATTTCCTCCGTAGTACCAGGTTTTCGCCCAATCTTTGGTTTTCTCGTCCTTCACTGCACTCTCTATGGATTCAATTCCCTTTTTAAGGTCTTCGCAATCTTTATCTCTCTCAAAGGCTTTATTGTAATTATAAGCACTCACAACTTTTGCCTTCTGAGCACTAACCGCAGTAACGCTCAAGATTGCAATGGCCGCCACTATTATTCTTGTATTCTTCATTTAAAAAATTTTTACAAATTTAGTTTTCGGCCTCGGGATTATCAAACTCTTTGCCATCTTCTCCTTCAGTATTTCCATCCGTTTCATTTTCAGCTGAGTTCTCCAATCCTTCTAGATTTTCTTCATCCTCCTCTTCTACTTCAACCTTAGCTACAGCAGCTATTGAGTCGTTATTCTTGAGGTTGATCAGCTTAACTCCCTGAGTAGCCCTTCCCATCACTCTAAGTTCAGCAACTGCTATTCTGATAATAACACCGGACTTATTAATGATCATCAGGTCGTTATTGTCGGTCACATTTTTAATAGCGATAAGTTTTCCGGTCTTATCGGTTACATTGAGAGTCTTTACTCCTTTTCCACCTCTGTTGGTTACTCTATAGTTTTCAGAGCCATCTTCAGGATCGTTCAAGAAGGATCTCTTTCCATATCCTTTTTCAGAAACAACCAATACTGTTTCTTCTTCAGGTTCCCTAACGGTGATCATACCAACCACTACATCTTTGTCGTTGGATAAGGTAATACCTCTTACACCTGCAGCATTTCTTCCCATAGCTCTCACCTTACTCTCATTGAATCGAATAGCTCTGCCACTTTCTACTGCCAGCATGATCTCATCTGATCCATTGGTAAGTTTTGCTTCAAGCAATTGATCTCCTTCTCTGATGGTAATTGCATTGATACCATTCGACCTAGGACGAGAATAAGCTTCTAAACTTGTTTTCTTGATCGTTCCCTTCTGAGTACACATCACAATGAAATTGTTGTTGATATACTCTTGATCAGTAAGATCTTTCACACAGATATATGCTTTCACATTATCATCCGGCTCAATGCTTATTAGGTTTTGAATTGCCCTTCCTTTCGAAGTCTTCGTTCCTTCCGGAACTTCAAATACTCTCATCCAGAAGCATTTCCCTTTTTCCGTGAAGATCAATAGATAATTATGAGTAGTGGCTACGAACAATTGATCCAAGAAGTCCTCATCTCTTGTTGAGCTACCTCTAGAACCTGTCCCCCCTCTACCTTGTCTTCTATATTCAGATAGCTGAGTCCTTTTAATATAACCTAAATGAGAAATGGTCACTACCACCTCTTCATCGGGAATCATATCTTCAATACTGAAATCTTCGGCAGAATATTCGATCATAGATCGTCTATCATCTCCATACTTATCCTTTATCTCGATCAATTCTTCTTTGATGATATCCATCCTCATAGTTTCACTGCCCAAGATATCCTCTAAATGCTTGATCAATTTCATCAATTCAGCATGTTCTTCTTTCAGTTTATCTCTCTCAAGTCCGGTAAGTTTCTGTAGCCTCAGATCGAGGATGGCTTTGGCTTGGATCTCTGATAATTTGAACTTCTCCATCAATCCGCTCTTAGCATCATCAGGCGTTCTGCTTGCGCGGATCAAATCGATCACTTCATCCAGGTTGTCAATAGCTATGATCAAACCTTCCAACACATGAGCTTTCTCTTGAGCTTTTCTAAGCTCATACTGTGTTCTTCTGGTTACAACCTCATGTCTGAAGTCAACAAAGTGTTTTATCAGATCCTTAAGGTTAAGCATCATAGGTCTGCCACCGACCAATGCAATATTGTTGACTGAAAAACTAGTTTGCAGGGATGTATACTTGAAAAGGTTGTTAAGAACAACATTTGGAATGGCATCCCTTTTCAGATCATAAACGATCCTCATTCCCTTTCTATCAGATTCATCATTGATGTCTGAGATCCCTTCTATCTTCTTGTCGTTTACCAGATCCGCCGTCTTTTTGATCAAATCTGCCTTGTTAACCAAGTAAGGGATCTCTGTAACGATGATCCTTTCTCTTCCGGAGGCGGTTGTTTCCATTTCTGCCTTGGCACGCATAACCACTCTTCCCTTCCCGGTTTCAAAAGCTTCCTTAACGCCTTCATAACCGTAGATGATTCCACCGGTAGGGAAATCAGGAGCTTTTACATACTCCATCAAACCTTCAACATCTATATCATTATTGTCAATGTATGCAATGGTGCCATCTACTACCTCAGATAAATTGTGAGGAGCCATATTGGTAGCCATTCCTACAGCAATACCGGAAGCACCATTAACAAGTAATTGAGGAACTCTGGTAGGAAGGACCGTTGGCTCTTCCAGAGAATCATCAAAGTTCAATCGAAAATCTACTGTCTCCTTATCTATATCAGCCAGCATCTCTTCGGATAGCTTCCTCAACCTTGCCTCTGTATATCGCATTGCGGCAGGACTATCACCATCAACAGAACCAAAGTTTCCTTGTCCGTCTACCAACATATACCTCAATGACCAAGGCTGAGCCATTCTAACCATACTGTCATATACAGCAGTATCACCATGTGGGTGATACTTACCCAAGACCTCCCCTACGATCCTTGCGGATTTCTTATAAGGCCTGTTAGACAAGATCCCAAGATCTTGCATTCCAAACAAGATCCTTCTATGTACGGGTTTTAATCCATCTCTTACATCAGGAAGCGCTCTGCTCACAATTACCGACATGGAATAGTCGATATAAGCAGACTTCATCTCCTCCTCAATATTTATTTTGACAATTTTCTCTCCGTCTGACATATTTACAGTGTTGTTAATATAAAAAAGGAGTCGCGGATGCCACTCCATATACTCTTCGAAAGTACCTATAAATAAAGGCTTGGAGACTTCATTTTAGCCCTAATTTTCCACAAAATTTTGTTGATAAGAGCAATGTGGACTTGTATTTGACAAGGGTTGATAAAATAATTTTGAAATAGGCGATTTTTTATTCAAATTTCCTACCTTGGAAACAACCATTTGACGCCTAGGAACGTTTTAATATCTAAAGAGGAGAATTTTATGGAATCTAATTTTTCACAGAGAGTCAAGGACGTAATTACCTACAGTCGGGAAGAGGCTTTAAGGCTTGGTCATGACTATATTGGGATAGAACATCTTCTCCTTGGGATGATTCGCGAAGGTCAAGGCGTTGGGATACAGATCCTCAACTCACTTGGCGCTGATCTGAACGAATTGAGAAGAAAGATCGAAAGTGCTACAAAATCAGGTAATAGCTCTTTGAGTCAGTTATCAAACATTCCTTTGGTAAAACAAGCAGAGAGAGTTTTAAAGATAACTTACTTAGAGGCGAAACTATTCAATCAAAGCTTGATCGGAACAGAACATTTATTGCTATCCATCCTCAAGGATTCTAACAATATTGCAACTCAAGCGCTTGAAGAACAGGATATTTTCTACGACTCAGTTAAAGAAGAACTTGAAAGCATTCTAAGCAATAAACCAAGAACCAAAAGTGAACTTCCCGGTAATCCTACCAACGATGACGATGATGAGTCTTCATCTTATATGGGTGGAAGCGGAAGCGGAGGAAGAAGCTCAGGCAGTAAGTCAGCGGATTCTAAGTCCAAAACCCCTGTTCTTGATAATTTCGGCAGAGACCTCACGGCCTTGGCAGAAGAAGATAAACTAGATCCGATCGTAGGAAGAGAAAAAGAGATCGAAAGGGTATCTCAAATTCTAAGCAGAAGAAAGAAGAACAATCCTATACTTATAGGTGAACCAGGTGTTGGTAAATCAGCAATTGCTGAAGGACTGGCCTTGAGGATCGTTCAAAAGAAAGTTTCCAGAGTGCTTTTTGATAAAAGGATTGTAACCTTAGATCTAGCTTCATTGGTTGCCGGCACAAAATACAGAGGCCAATTTGAAGAGAGAATGAAGGCGGTGATGAATGAATTGGAGAAGTCACCTGACATTATTCTATTCATAGATGAGATCCATACCATAATTGGTGCAGGTGGTGCTTCCGGCTCTTTAGATGCATCCAATATGTTTAAGCCTGCTCTTGCCAGAGGAGAGATCCAATGCATCGGGGCTACTACTCTAGATGAACACAGACAGCATATTGAAAAAGATGGAGCCCTTGAAAGAAGGTTTCAAAAAGTATTAGTTGAACCTACCACTGTAGAGGAAACCGTTCAGATCCTGAATAACATCAAGGATAAGTATGAGGAACATCACAACGTAAATTATACAGACGAAGCCATTGAGGCCTGCGTTCACCTTACTAATCGCTATATGAGCGATAGGCACTTGCCGGATAAGGCAATTGATGCCCTTGATGAAGCAGGATCCAGAGTACATATTACCAATATAAAAGTTCCTCAGAACATTATTGATATTGAAACAAAGATCGAGGATATAAAGGTTGAGAAGAACAAGGTAGTTAGAAGTCAGAAGTACGAAGAAGCAGCAAAACTGCGTGATACAGAAAGACAACTCTCAGAACAGCTGGAAGAGGCTAAGATAGCTTGGGAAGAGGAAACCAGGTCACATAGAGAAACCGTAACTGAAGAGAATGTTGCTGAAGTGGTATCTATGATGACAGGCATACCGGTGCAAAGAGTTGCTCAGAAAGAGGGTATGAAGCTGGTTAAGATGTATGACGACATACACGACAAAGTAATTGGTCAGGATGACGCCATTAAAAAGGTTGTTAAAGCCATTCAGAGAAATAGAGCTGGTTTAAAAGACCCAAACAAACCAATTGGTTCGTTTATATTCTTAGGACCTACCGGTGTTGGAAAAACTCAATTGGCAAAAGTATTGGCAAGACATCTCTTTGATAATGATGATGCTTTGATCAGGATCGATATGAGTGAGTATATGGAGAAATTTGCAGTAAGCAGATTGATCGGAGCACCTCCGGGCTATATAGGATACGAAGAAGGTGGACAGCTGACTGAGAAAGTCAGAAGACACCCCTACTCTGTTATCTTACTAGATGAGATCGAAAAAGCTCACCCTGATGTTTTCAATTTATTGTTGCAGATCCTGGATGACGGTCAAATAACCGATAGTTTAGGCAGAAAGATCAGCTTTAAGAATACTATCATTATCATGACTTCAAATATTGGAGCAAGACAATTGAAAGACTTTGGACAAGGTGTTGGATTTAGCACTCAAGCTAAACAGCAAAGCGCAAGTGAACATTCAAAAGGAGTGATTCACTCAGCTTTGAAAAAGGCATTTGCTCCTGAATTCTTGAATAGGATTGATGACATCATGGTATTTAATAGCCTAAGTCAAGACGATATCAAAAAGATCATTGATATAGAATTGGAAGGACTATACTCCAGAACTAAAGAAATGGGCTTTACAGTTGAGATCAGCGATCCTGCTAAAAACTTCATTGCCGAGAAGGGATTTGATGCAGATTATGGTGCTCGTCCCTTAAGCAGAGCTATTCAAAAGTATATTGAAGACCCATTAGCTGAAGAGATCATTCAATCTAAGTTAGACGACGGAGATATGATCAGCATTAAAATGGACAAGAAGAAGGAGAATATCAAGATCGATATTATTAAGAAGAAAAAGGCAGTCAGCAGTTCTAAGACCAAAGAACTGCCGGAACCGGATAAAGAGCTGCCCGAGGAAAGTTCAGAAGAAGACGACAAATAAAAAAAGCCCCTTTATGGGGCTTTTCTATTTTCAGAGGTCAATCTTCAACCTCCATTTTGCATTAAGTTGGTTAAGCAAACCTGTCCATCACTTTCTTGGAAACTCCGGTCATAGAGAATCCACCATCGTGAAAGAGGTTTTGCATGGTTACGTATTTTGTAAGATCGCTAAATAGGCTGATACAGTAATTTGCGCAATCATCAGCTGAAGCATTTCCAAGAGGACTCATATCTTCAGCATAGTTTATGAAAGCGTCGAACCCACTGACTCCGCTACCTGCAGTTGTCATTGTTGGCGACTGAGAAATAGTGTTTACCCTAACTTTCTTAGCTACTCCGTAATGGTATCCAAAACTTCTTGTTATAGATTCCAAAAGGGATTTAGCATCAGCCATATCATTATAATCCGGGAAGATCCTTTGAGCAGCTATGTAAGTCAATGCTACTACTGATCCCCATTCATTTAAAGCATCCAGCTTCTTTGCAGTTTGCAAGGTCTTGTGCAGTGATAGAGCCGAAACATCCAGGGTCTTATGGAACCAATCATAGTTGGTGTCATCATACGCTTTTCCTTTTCTAACATTTGGAGACATTCCAATGGAATGTAAAACAAAGTCTAATTTGCCTCCTAGCTTTTCCATTGCACCATTGATCAACGCTTCCAGATCCTCAATCGAAGTGGCATCTGCAGGTATGATCTCTGCATTTCCACACTTTTCCGATAATTTTTGGATCTCCCCCATTCTCATGGCAATTGGAGCATTGGTCAATACGATCTCAGCACCTTGTTCATAAGCTCTTTCAGCAACTTTCCATGCAATTGATTGTTCATTCAAGGCTCCGAATACGATACCCCTTTTTCCTTTAAGTAGATTATTTGACATTGGTTGAAATTTGATATTAGGACAAAGATATTATTTCAGACTTACTGAGCTAATAATTCTTTGGCGTTATTAATTGCTGCCTCGCTGACCTTCTCTCCGCTTAGCATTTTGGCTAACTCATCTACCCTCTCCGTTTCAGATAGTTTTTTGATAGATGTTCTTGTAAGTCCTTCTTCTTCTTTTTTATAGACGTAAAAATGAGTATTTCCCTTTGCTGCCAATTGAGGCAAATGAGTAATGGAAATGATCTGGTGTCTAGCACCCATCTCTTTTAATATGCCTCCTAGTTGATCTGCAACCTCTCCTGAAACTCCCGTGTCAATCTCATCAAAGAACAATGCAGGCATTTGTTTTTTGCCAGCCATCTCTCTTTTTAGAGATAACATGATTCGCGACAGCTCTCCACCTGAAGCATTTTTTTTAACGTCTTGCAGCTCTTTTCCTTTATTCGCTGAGAAGAAGAATTCTATCTTATCAATCCCGTTCTTACCTAATTGAACCTCTTCTCTATTCACTTTGAACTGGGCATTAGGTATGCCCAACCCTTTAAGACTGGACATTACAGACTCTTCCAGTTGTGGGAAATATGCCACTCTTTTCTCGCTGATCTGTTTGGCTTTTAAAGAGAGCTCCTCTCCCTGCTGTTCTAATTGACCTTCTAATAAGTTGATCTCTTCTGAATAGCCTCCAATGGATAGCAATTTCTGCTCTAGCTCTGCAATGAAGGGAATAAGTTCGTCAGCGGAATCGTAACCGTGTTTGTGCTTCATTCTGTGAAGATCGGCCATCCTTTCTTCAATGAAATTCAATCGTTTCTCGTCAAAATCAAAATCATCCTTGAAGGCTTCTATCTCATTGTGGATATCCCTTAACTCCAAATAGGCTGATCTAAACCTTTCAGCCATTTCCTTCATAGACGGATTCAATCTTACAAAATCATCTAATTTCTGTGCTGCCAGATGAAGGTTTGAAATGGAAGAGCTTTCTTCTGAATCCATTAGAGCGCTTATTTCATCTGCCAAGCCTATGATCTGCTCACCGTTCCCTAGCAGACTATGCTCTTCTTCCAGGACTTGTTCCTCCCCTTCCTTGATCTGCAGTTCATTCAACTCATCAAATTGAAATTGAAGGTAGTCCTGCTCCTGAATTGCCAGCCTGGATTTCTCTCTTAGTTCTTCAAGCCTTTTCTCCTTTAGCTTATAATCAGCATACAATTCGCGGTATGCTTGAATATCCTTCTTAGCCTCAGATAGCTCATCTATGAGATCTAATCTGAAATCAAGATCATTCAGCTGAATACTCTGGTGCTGAGAATGAATATCAAAAAGCAGGTCGCCCAATTTTTGCATCTGATCTAATCTGACAGGAGTGTCATTGATAAATGCCCTGCTGCTGCCTTGTGGGCTCAATTCCCTTCTGAATATAGCTTCTTCATGATAATCAAGGTCCTCCGACTCAAAAGCATTCCTCATTCTGTATTTACTCACATCAATTCTCGCTTCGATAATTGCCTTGGAAGACTGGTCCTTCAATTCAGCAAGATCAGCTCTTTTACCTTTAAGCAGGGAGAGTGCTCCAAACAGTATAGATTTACCTGCCCCGGTCTCACCGGTGATCACACTCAATCCTCTATCAAAATGAACTTCCAGTTCATCGATCAAGACAAAGTTTCGGATATAGAGGTGTTTTAGCACAGCTTAAAGTTAAAGGGAAAGAGGGTAAGAAAAAATACTTTTACTTGCTTTTTCTGATCTCCTCGTAATCGTTGGCATTACCGGGGTCAATGGTGATCAATAACTCACTGATCTCTGTTTTTTCTTGCTCAGATGCTTTGGAATATAACTCAACTACTTCCTGTGCTTTAGCATTGAACAATACTTGCATATTGTAGGAAGAAGGTGCTACACTATGAATAGGTCTAAGTGCCTTTAGACTTCTTGTAATATTATCTCTAGCCCTACTAACATCTTGAGCCATGATGTCAAACCCTTGCCGATGATAGGTATAGAACATTTGTCTCATTGGTTTGAATCTGGCACTCATCAGATTTTCAATTAACCAATAACGATTACTGTGACTCTGAAAGGCTTGCCAACCTTCATAAGGGGAACTTTGAGCATTTGCAACGATCCTTTGAGCTTGCTGAAAATAGGGCGTACCTCCTTCCAATGCAAAACTGTCGTAATCATATCCAATGATCATATAAATATAAAAGGCAATAATTGTAGTTAATTCACCGCTATACTGACCTTCCGTGTATTGAAGTGGAGAGAACTGATCATAAACAAATTTGAAATCCTCGTCTCTTATATTAACGATAGGACTCTTGTAACTAGAATTGTATACCGGTCTGGAAGCTTGGATCTGAATATTTCCTCTGTACTCATTTGAACCTATTCTCTCTTCAAGATTTATAAGAATACTACAATCAATTCTCTCTTCAACCTTGAATTCATCCTTTGTCCATTTTGTTCCATTCACCAATTGGAATATGGCTCTTTGCATATTTTCGAACATGGTTCTCTCACTACCTTCCAATTGACGTGCATTCACGTTCACAACACAATTCAACTCTTGTCCTTGAAGCAAGAATGTCATCAGTATTAAAAACAGACCAATAAAAGACATTTTCACGATAATAATTCCCCTATTCTTTTTACAATATCCTTTGCTAAATCTTTCTTTGATTTTAACTCTGATGTCCATTCATTATTGTTCTTATCTATCAATGTCACCTTGTTGGTGTCATGACCAAATCCCGCTCCTTCATCATTCATTGAATTCAATAGAATTGCATCTGCATTTTTTCTTTTCAACTTACCCTTAGCATTCTCAAGCTCATTGTTGGTCTCTAATGCAAACCCAACAACAAATTGTCCTTCCTTTTTATTTTTCCCAACATATGCCAGGATATCGGGATTAGCCTCAAGTTTTATCTGCAGATCCTCTTCACTTTTCTTGATCTTTTGATCTGATCTTTTGGAAGGTTTATAGTCTGCAACAGCAGCTGCCATTATAAATAAATCTGTTGAATCTTGAAGCGCTTTTACCTCTTCAAACATCTCATTGGCTGAAATGATCCTTTTAATATCAACTGTTCTAGGAGAGTCTAAATGAGTTGGCCCGCTAATGAGCGTAACTAATGCACCCGCATCTGCAAAAGCCTCTGCAAGTGCATAACCCATTTTACCACTACTGTAGTTTCCAATATACCTAACAGGGTCAATTTCTTCAAAGGTTGGTCCGGCAGTAACCACAACCCTTTTATTGAGCCAAGGACCATCTTGATCTCCCATTAAGGCATTGATGATATTATCTACCTCTGCCATCCTCCCTTTACCTTCCAAGCCGCTGGCAAGTTCTCCGACTTCTGCATCGATCAATCGATTTCCAAAATCTTGTAATTTTTGAATATTCTGTTGATTCTGCTCGTGTTTGAACATGTCCAGATCCATGGCAGGGGCAAAAAACACTTTCTTTGGATCTGGCATAGAGAAATAACAAGCCAAAAGAAGGTTGTCGCAAAGTCCGCCTGCCATTTTTGCAATGGTATTTGCAGTAGCGGGAGCAATGAGGAAGATATCAGCCCATTTTGCCAACTCTACATGATTGTTCCATTCTCCGCTCTCTCCATCAAAGTATTGATGATGAACGGGATTCTTCGATAAGGTAGAAAGGGTTAGGGGTGTAACAAAGTCTAGAGTTGAAGGAGTCATAACAACCTGCACTTCAGCACCTGCTTTGATCAGCTCTCTGACGATCAAAGGAGTTTTATAAGCGGCAATACCTGCAGAGATGCCCAGTAAGACTCGCTTATTCCTTAACATAAATGGAAATTATTCTCCTCCCTCTTCCACTTCAGGCTGACGGAAGTAAGTCTCTCCCCTCAATAGTTCAGCCATTGCAAGCGCATTTGGTTTTGGAAGGCTTTCATAGAACTTTGAGATCTCGATCTGCTCGCGATTCTCAAATACTTCATCCAGGTTATCAGTAGTAGTAGCAAATTCAGCCAACTTAGAATTCAGCTCTTCCTTCATCTTTAGACCGATCTGATTCGCTCTTTTTGATGCAATAACAATTGCCTCGTAAGTATTAGAAGTAATTCCTTCCAATTCACTTAGATCTCTTGTGATTGTTGTTTCTGCTGCATCTACATCTTTATAGTTCATCACTTTCTTTTTTTTCCTGAATGAATTTTTCTCTTTCTCTAGTCAACTTGGCATAAAATTCCTCTGCCTCGTTCACGTATTTTCCACTAGCAAAATTATCAATAAAATCATAATAAGATTCTATTCCTTCATCAAAGCGCTCTTCTTTCTTTTCATCTATACTATTGATTGCTAAATAATAGTATGATTTCAGCACTGTTAACTTCACTTGTTCAGAGAAGTTGGATAGTGGATATTCTTCTTGAAAATTGTTCAGGGCAACTATTGCTGCCTTATACCTTCTGATCTTATAATACTGAGCAGCATTCATATAAGCCTTTGTCTCTAGCTTTGCTCTCAGCTCATCAACAAGTTTATTGGCTGAGTCCAATAGCGGACTTTTGGGGTATGTGTTCGCAAACAATTGAAGCTCTTCCAATGCCATATAGGTAGGCTCTTGATCTAAGCTGGGAATTGGAGACTCAAGGTAGTTGCAATATGCCGACATGAATAGAGCATCTTCAGCTTCCTCACTATGAGGATAGGTTTTGGAGAACTGCTTAAAATGATAAGCTGCAGAGATCCTATAGCCAATGTAGTAATTGGTATAACAGTACATATAATAGATCTCCTTCCCTTTCTCGGTCCCTCTGTAAAGTGGTACCAATTCAACAAAAAGCGGCTCAGCTCTGGAATAGTCGCCTTCATTGTAAAGCTCGACCGCTTTGTTGTACTTTAGTTCTGGATTAGGGCTTTTGAGAATCCTATTGTAATCACTACATCCAAACAAAATGGCTGCAGCTAGAATAAAGAATAAAAGATTTGCTCTTTTTAGCATCGGGCAAAATTAATATTAATCAAAGGAGTATTGAAGTAGTTATTCTACAATTAATGTTAATTCAGCCTAATTAAGATATGACTGTTGAAAGTCTCTGCTATTCGCAGCAAAGATGAGACTGCATGCCACCTAAATTTGAATCAAAAAGGCTATGAAATCAATTGCATTTCTTTTTACACTATTATCTACTCTTTCTGTATTCGCCCAGCATACCATAGTTTTACAGTCAGGTGAAAAAATAGACGGTGTTGTATTGGGATTAGAACATGATGTCTGGACCATATTCATTGATGGAGAAGAGAAGACCCTTCCCATGAAAGAGGTCAGCTCAGTATTCTTTCAGGAATATGTTCCCTATGACGGAGTTTACAATGAGGACATCGATGAGAAAACAGTAACAGCTGATGGATTTACCGTGAAGTACAAGATCGTTGATAGAGAAATGATCAAGAAACCAAGAGTTTCTATCGGTACTCAAGATAAAGGAACAGTAGTAGTTAAGATCACAGTTGATAGATACGGCAATGTTCGCAGTGCTGAGGCCGGAGCACCAGGATCAACCACCTCGAGTAAGTATTTGTATGCCAAAGCAGTTACCGCTGCCAAAAGCGCTAAGTTCAACGAACATCTGACCGGTCCTATCACTACAGAAGGAACCATCACGATCATTTATTAGGATGAAAGCATTTTACAAGTTCTGCTTTCAACTACTAAGACTACTCCCCCATTATTGGAATAGCGACCTGAACAAATTATCAAAAGTGGCAAAGGCAATCACCGCAGCAAGGTATTGGCTATGCTTAAGAATATTAGAATAAGTATCAATAGAAAGAAACCGATTCTATATTTTGAGCTTTTCTCCGGATCTGCTCCAAATACTATTCTAGTTAGCTTGTAGGCTGCATTGCGATTTTTGGCGATGATACTGTAAACAGAGTCACTTAGCCACCTAAAGAAGCTGTTCTTCTCATAGATCCTGAACAGCAGCGGAAAACTCCCATTTATCTTATAAGTATAATATGCTGCAGCTGCCCCGCTGTATACCTTCCCACTCGTCAGAATAAGTTGTACTGCTTTCTTAAACTCATCCTCCGTAATATCCTTGAATTGTCTACTTGCCTTCTGATATGGTTCAAAATCTATATAGGGTTCGCTGACCTTCTTCCACTTGACCAACCAATATTTGCAAAAGCCACAATCTCCATCATAAACCATTATCGGTTTCTCATTTGGGGGGAAGTCTGTTTGAAGAAGTTTCACCCTGCGAAGTTACGATTAGTGCTACTTGACCAATTGTGTACTGGCAAGTGTATGATAGGTTTGAAAAGTGGTTCTTCCTTTTTGTACCTCCAGATCAAAGATTGCAGTATCAGAGGGTGCATTGGGGTAATTATTGATCAATTTCACTTCTTGATAGCCGGGATCTAAATAGACCCTCTTATAGTTGATCTTATTGGGTAGTGTTTGCCAATTTCTAGTATCAGCTTTCTCAGTAAGAGCGTTCAATACTGAAACAGCGGCTCCAATTCCTTCATTCTGCTCTCTGGCGGCTGCCTCTGCAGCTTGCTTGATCACCAATCTGCCAATGGAAAGGGCAATATCCTTCAATACTCTGTCCTCAAGATTAGCTATAGCGATTTTGCTTACATCTTCGGCTTCTTCAAGAGTATATTTCTGTGAATCATTTAGGAGGTAAGCAGAAGTACTTAAAGGATCCCTCCTATTGAATTTAGGCATGGTAAAACGAATCATTTTTAGATCGGATACATTCGATTTATCATTCGAATTAGAAACAATTACAGGAAATGACATTCCACTTTGATCATCAGCAAAGACAAAACCGGATCCATTTCCACCGGTATTATAAAGATTCACACTCACCTCTCCTTTGACAGGCACCAATCCATTCAACCAAAAGAAGACCAAGCTTCCACTTGTATCTGATGGCACTTCTGCTTTCATTTCAAATTCTTTCTCATATAGGTCTACTTCTGAATAGAAGCCTGTAAGTGCAGCTGTTCTAAGTATATCTTTTTTTAGTTGCTCAGGAGGAGAAATCCCTAATTCGCTGTAAACATCTTTGTAGACATTGTAAGAGTTTCTGTAGGCAATGAAGGCATTATTGAAATCTCTTTTAGCTTCATAAATGGTCCCCATAAGTAAATGAGCAAATGCATCTTCCTTATATCGATACCTTTTTCCTTCGTATTTATCACTTTGCTCATTTAGGTGGATATTGATCCTTCTTACTTCGATCAAGGCATCGTCTAACCTTCCTAACTGAATATAGTTGATGGTTTTATAATAATGGATCATGACGATCTCATAGTCCTCTCCTTTGTATGGCTTTGTCATAGGATTGGTTACCATGCTCGCAATATCAGCACCTATATTTCTTCTAAAGTCCTGACTATAGTAATAGGCTTGTTCAAAGAAATAATTACTGGTATCATAGTTCCCTAACATCTGCTCAACAACACCTCTATCCATATAATAGAGAAGTCGGTCTTTCTTTTCCGAAGCTTTAGTATGATGTTTTAGAAACTTTTGTGCACCCTCTATATTTCCGGTTTCAAAATCGGTTTGAAAACTTTCTCTTTGCTTGTAGTAAGTAGCACAGGAAATGAAAAAAAATATCGCCACAAGACCAAGTCCCCTGGCGATATTAGGTTGCTTTAACATAGCTTTATTACTCTACTACCTTTTTGATCTTCTTATCACCTATCCACACTTTTTCATTGCTTTCAAGATTGACAAGCTCAAGATCAGTTTGATAATAAACCAGTTTTTGTTTGCTATTTGAGTCCACTATAGAGTTTACTAATCCTTGCAGCATAAAATCAGCTCCCAATTCCTTTCCCCATTTGGCAGCAGTTGCCGCTGAGGCAAACTCATTTTGATCTGCTCTCTCCTTTCTCAGCTCTTCTCTTGCTTCTCCGGCCTGAACTAATCGCACCTTTCCGGAATTGAGAATTGCCTTCTCTATATCTTTTATATATGTATCAGTGGCAATGTGCTCATGACTTTTATTCTTAACAAGCCCAACAATTACAACCGGCCTTCTACCCATTCCCTTTTCAAATTCTTCCAGCCATGGTCTTGCCAACATATCACTTACCATTTCTTCTGCTACCAGTCTTGAATCTGTATCATTCCATCTTCCACTAAGATCTATTACAGAGCTCTCTTCAACCCTTGTTACCTGTTTGGTGCTTTTACATGCAAAAAATGGTACGGCAAGAACCGCAATTGCTAATATGAATTTTTGATTTTTCATCGGTTAGTTTTTAAAATTTCTGGCCGTTTTTCAATATCTATGCCAAAGACAATTATTATTTGATTATCGATTCAATGATAGTAAAATTCTAATTCAAAATATCAAGTTGAAATAGAAATCTTCAGTTAACTTCTTTCAATATTCGTAATTTCGAGCCCGATGCAATTCGTATATCCGGAATTCCTTTATGCCCTCTTCTTACTGGCACTTCCGATTATAATCCATCTCTTTAATTTCAAGCGTTTTAAGACGCTCTACTTTCCCGATGTTAGCTTTCTGAAGGAGATCAAACAAAAGAGTCAATCTACCTCGCGAATTAAACATTTGCTTGTGCTATTGAGTCGGATGTTGATGATCACAGCTATGGTATTTGCCTTTGCACAACCGTTCTGGAAAGAGAGTGGTGACATTAAACAGCAAGGCAAAAGAGGAGTGCAGATCTATTTAGACAATTCATTTTCTATGGAGTCGCAAGCCGAGCAAGGAAGGCTTTTCGACGAGGCTAGACAAAGGGCATATACCATTATTAATTCCTATTCACTTTCAGATCGGTTTCAGATCATCAGCAACTCTTTTGAAACGGAAGCCAACTTATGGTTGAATGCTGATGCAGCAATTGAAAGGATACAGAACATTGATATCGATAACAGAAATAGAAGCCTTTCAGAGATTATCATGCGATTCAATGAGGCCGACCTAGATGATATAGATCAAGTGGACATGTACATGATCTCTGACTTTCAGCGTAATAATTTTGACCTGAATGAAGTCGATAGTTTGAAAGTTGACCTAAATCTGGTGCTCTTGGGAGCTAATGAGAATGATAATATCAGTCTTCAAGAACTTCAATTTGAAAAGCCTTTTCACCTCCCCGGCCAGATAGAAAAACTACAGGCAAAATTGATCAGGCATGGTGAATCAGATAAATTAAAGATTCCCATAAAACTATTTCTATCAGGAAGTCTTAAAGTGCCCTTATCTATGGATTTTGATAGAGAAGACACCTTGACTGCAGAGCTTTCTTTTCAATCCGGTAGCGGTGAGATCCAAAGAGGAATATTGGCCATTAAGGACTACCCTATCACTTTTGATGATTCAATCTACTTCAATTATAGCCTCGAACGAAAAATCAATATCCTTCATATTTTCGAAAAAGCATCCAACAGGTATTTATCTGCACTCTTCTCGGAGGATTCACTATATGATTACGACCAAGTGGATCTGAACCAGATCAACTATACAGAGCTTCAAAACTCTTCTCTCATCATTCTTGATGAACTCACTTCTATCAGTAGCGGCACCAATGCTGCTTTATCTGAGTATGTTAGGAAAGGTGGGGATATCTTATTCATCCCTCCATCGAAAGCTATTGAGCCTTCCATAAATACCTTCCTGGCAAACCTAAATACCACACAGCTACTTGATCTGCAAGAAGGAGAAATGAAACTTGGTGAGATCAACAAGGACGCCTTCATATTTTCAGGTGTATTTGAAAGTATTCCCAAGAACATAGATCTTCCTCAAATAGATAAATATTGGTTGATCAACGAGAGTTCAAATAGAATCAGGCAAGATCTATTAAGCCTGAAGAACGGCAGTAGCTTCTTGCGAAATTACAAGGTGGATAAAGGCAGACTCTACTTATTTAGCAGTCCACTTAGTTCTGAGGCTAACAACTTCTGCAGACATGCTCTCTTTGTTCCAACTTTATTCAATATTGCTCTTTATTCACAGGAAAAGAAAGAGCTCTATCATTACCTTGAATCCCCCTTGATCCGCATTGAGAACATAGATGCCATTGAGAGTCCGGTTCATATAGTTGGCAATGGTTTAGACCTTATTCCACAGCAAGAATATAAAAATGGTGGACTTAACATTAGATTGAATAACAGTATAAAGAAAGCAGGGCATTATGATCTAGTTAGAGAGGAGAATATAATTGGCAGTCTATCTCTCAATTTCGGAAGAGAAGAGTCAGATTATAGCTTAATGAATGAAGAAGAAATAGTAGCCTATTCTGAAGAATTTGGATTGAAATTCAATACCTATGATCAGGAAGCAGAGAGCCTTAATCAATCCATTAAGAATTCCAAGCAAGGTCGTCCATTATGGAAATATTTTATCATCTTAGCTCTGTTGTTCATGGCTATAGAAATTGCATTACTTCGATTATTCAAATAATATAGAATGAAAATCCTACTTAAATCAGTCACGCTAGTCGATAAGGGACACGCAATGAACGGGAAGAAAGTTGATGTCTTGATCAATAAAGGATTGATAGATAAGATCGGAAGTAATATTAAAGCTGATTCCTCAACCAAAGAGATCAATAAAAAGGGTCTGCATATAAGTAAAGGGTGGATCGATCTTCTAGCCAACTTTCAGGATCCTGGCTATGAGCAAAAGGAAGATATCAAGTCTGGACTAAAGGCTTCGGCAGCTGGAGGATTTACTAAAGTTTGTGTTTCTCCACTCACCTACCCTTGCAGAGATTCAAAAGGACAGATCGATTACCTGAAGGAGGCTAGCTCCAATAACATTGTTGATGCCTTACCTTATGGAGCTCTTTCCAAGAACGCTGAGGGGAAAGAATTGTCGGAATTCTCTGATCTGTCTCAAGCAGGAGCTATAGGTTTTACTGATGATAGAAAGAGTATAAAAAATCCAAATCTGCTGAAGAATGCACTGCTGTATTCTCAGAGTATGGATGCTTTGGTGATCAATTATCCTTATCAATCCGATATCTCTCCTAAAGGGGTTATGAACGAAGGAGAGATGAGCACAAATCTAGGTTTAAAAGGTATTCCAAAGCTTGCAGAAGAATTAATGGTACAGAGAGATCTTTACCTTTTGGAATATACAGGCGGACGATTCCACCTTAGCACGCTCAGCTCTGCCAAAAGTGTTGATCTTGTATCAACGGCTAAGAAGAAAGGTCTGAAAGTGAGTTGTGACCTTGCCTCCTATCAGCTGCTACTTTCGGAGGAGGAACTAAATGGTTATGACACCAGATACAAGACGCTTCCGCCACTTCGCTCAAAGCCTGAGATCAAAGAACTGATTAAGAAAATAAAGAAGGGAGAAGTAGATGCACTTTGCAGCAATCATCTACCGGAAGATCTAGATGCCAAAAAGAAGGAGTTCGATCTGGCCAATTTTGGTGCTATTAATTCACAAACAGCAGTATCAGCTGCAATCACAGCCCTTGAGAAAGAGCTAAAGATCGAAGAGATCATTGAACTCTTCACAAACGGCCCCTCCTCTATTTTGGGAATTTCACAAGCTGAGATAAAGGAAGGGTCCAAAGCAGAGCTAACCCTTTTCGATCCGAATGAAGAGTATGAGTTTAGCAAAGAAATGGTAATCTCAAAATCAGAGAACTCCCCCTTCTTCAAAAAGAAACTTAAAGGAAAAGTTTACGGCATAATCAATAAAGGAAAGTCGGAATTCTTCAATCTATAAGAAGCTATTAGTTTGAGTGAAACCTGCCCTTGATCTGTTGTAGAAAGCTCGCACTCTCTAAGCTATCATTTACCTCATACTTCCCCAATACAAGCTCATTCAACTCAGGCTGACCTGCATTTACCCAGGCTGTGAACCAAAGATCTGCCACTCTTCCAATAGCTTGTCTCATTCGATTCTCTACCATTCCCTCCATGCTATTAGAATACAGCTTGCTAAATTTTATTGAATAATTCTTACTCAAGCTATTCCCTCTTTCTTCCATGGTATATTTTTGAGTAACTCCAAGTTCTTTCGTACAAAGTAGTTCTAGTTTCAACACTGAATCGACAAGCAAATGGCTTTCTTGAATGATCTTCCAAGCTAGCTCAAGTGGGTCATTTACATACTCTGCTTTTCCACACAACAAGTCATACTCCTCTGCTTCGATCTCAGGAATACGCGATTCCCAAAGTCCATGAATACCCTTCTGACCGGTGAGTTGTCCATTATAGTTCTCAGTTGTGTGAAGAGGAACATGGGCATCTGCAATGTAGTGACCAAGATCTGCCGATAAGTTGAGGATCCTTTGACAATCCTTCTTTACAAATGCCTCTGTCAGTCTGCGATGCACCCAGAGGATGTTCCATGGAAGAATCCCATAGGTCTTAAGTGTATCTTCAGTAAACCGTTCCACAGCCTTCCTCCAGCTTTTTGGAATAGAGTCAAACACCTCCTCTTTTGAGAAGCCATAGTGGTCAAGATCTATATAATGTTTCACCGCTTCTCCTTCAGAAACATACCTTCTCTTATCAGGATCTACGGCATGTTGAGTTAAAAACTCAATATGTCCTTTGTAGAATCCTATCATCTCCGGAGGCAAAGAAAACACAGCATATCTATTGATCATTCTATGACCATAAAATCCCCAGGAGATGGTTGTTAAAGAAAGCAGAGTCAGGAGAAGCAGTCGGACGACTGCAACTTTCATTAATACTAAAGGCTTAAAGCATTCCCTTTAAAGGTAGGGACTTTATCCGACAAATCCATGCGCAGGCAATATTCTATATCCTTATCCAGGTCTAGCTTTTCTAACCTTCTTCTGTGAGAGGTATTGGCTAAGAATGAATTCAGATCGGATTCTGCCTGCTTATATAGTTCCATTGCAGCAAGGGAAGAATCTGCAAGGCCAGAAAAGATCGGATTCTGGCTTAGCTTTTTGATGACGGCCCCGGCAAAGAGCGTATCTTCCATATTGAACCTATCCTTCCAACCTGCGCAGAGAAGGATCACATTCTTATTTTGTTTATTGAGATAGTTGATCACTGCCGATATATTCAAAAAAGAACCAATGATCACCTTATCTGCAGCCTTTGCCCGCTCAATAGCCTTTGTGCCATTTGTAGTGGTTAATACAATATCTTTTCCCTTGATCCCAGGATCCATATATGAAAAAGGTGAATTCCCCATATCAAATCCATCAACGATCTCACCATTTCTTTCAGCTGCGACTATATAACCTTTCTGCTTATACTCCTTTGCTTCCTCCATTGACGCAACTGGGATAATAGAATTTACACCATGTTCAAAAGCAGTACAGATCGCTGATGTAGCCCTGAAGATGTCAATTATAACGACAATGCAATCCTTGGACTGATAGTAAACAGGGAACAAGGCCGGAGAATAGCAGACCTCTAATTTCCTTTGATGTGGCAGTTCAAAGGTTTCCATTTAGACCAAAGGCATTTTCTTGATCACTGCCTTCACTGCTTTTCCTCTAATTTCAATAAAGATCTCATTATCGACCTTAGCTTCATCAATGCTAACGTAACCCATACCAATCCCTTCATTTAATAATGGAGAGCTAGTTCCTGAGGTTACTTTTCCCAATGAGTTGCCGGAGGCATCTATAATCGGGTAATCCTTTCTTGGAATACCTCTATCGATCATTTGAAAACCAACTAGCTTCCTTTCAAGCCCTTCTTCTTTTTGCTTTTGAAGGCGTTCTGAGTCGATAAAATCCTTGGTAAACTTAGTGATCCAACCCAAGCCTGCCTCTAAAGGGGAGGTTGTATCATCTATATCATTTCCGTATAAACAGAATCCCTTTTCAAGTCTCAAGGTATCTCTAGCTCCAAGACCTGCTGCCTTTATCCCAACCTTCACTCCTGCTTCCATTACAGCATTCCAGATTTTCTCTGCCACTTCATTGTCAAAATAGAGTTCGAAGCCTCCAGCACCTGTATAACCTGTAGCGGATACCAGCACATTCTTACAGCCTGCAAATTCTCCTTTCTCAAAGGTGTAGTAGCTCATGCCTTCAAGATCCATAGAAGTTAGATCCTTCAAGGCTTCAACGGCCTTAGGCCCCTGCACTGCCAGTAAAGAAGTTCTGTCAGAAATGTCTTCCATCTCAACTCCGAATTCATTATGCTCTTGGATCCAATTCCAATCTTTCTCAATATTAGATGCATTAACTACTAACATATAGGTCTTTTCATCCAGACAATAGATCAAGAGATCATCAACGATTCCACCTTTACCATTAGGCATGCAGGAATATTGAACTTTTCCGGGAACTAATTTAGAGGCATCGTTCGTACTTACCTTTTGGATCAAGTCCACAGCTTTCTCTCCCCTAAGAATAAACTCTCCCATATGAGAAACATCAAAAACGCCTACACCTTCTCTAACGGTGATATGCTCGTCTTTCAATGAAGTATATTGCAAGGGCATTTCATAACCCGCAAAAGGCACCATTTTAGCGCCTGCTTCTCTGTGAACTTTGTCTAATGCTAATTTTTTCATTTAAGATCTATTGTAATTGGTCTGCAAAGATGCTCATTCTCCCAAAACCTCATTAAAATATTCGAGATATCTTGAACGATGAGCTTCAACTGAATAATTCGAAATAATATATTGTCTTGCTGTTGTTCCTATTTGTTTTCTAAGTGAGGCATTTTGAATGATCTGATCAAGCTTTTCGTACCATTCTTCTTCACTTTCAGCCAGGTAACCATTGACCCCTTCATTGATGATCTCTTTGTTCACTCCAACAGGAGAAAGGATTGCAGGGATCCCTATTCCCATATATTGCAAGGCTTTGAAAGCGCATTTCCCTCTGCTCCATTCATCATCTGTAAGTGGCATAATGCCAATGTCAATGGACTGCAATTGCTGGATCTCGTCATCTCTTTTCCATTCTACATTAACTACACCCAGTCCTTCCTGCTCCCAAGGAAGATCGCAAATGATCTTTATTTCTATTTCTTGTCTATACTTTTCTTTCAACTTTTGAAGAGCAGCTTTCACCAGATCCAAATAGCGCAAGGTCGTGTGAGAACCAGTCCAGCCGATTACTATTGGTTCTTCAGGGCCTTTTTCAACAGTTCTTGGAAGATGATAAGAGGTATCAATGGTAGTTGGAATAACCTTGATCACTGAGTTGAAATTCGAGGCATAATCTGCCAGATACTGATTTCCGGCAAAGATCATATCTGCATATGACAAAAGTTTGTTAGTCTTATTTGGGTTCTTGAGCTTCTTTAATTTACGATTGTGTATGGAAACATTGGGTAGCCATATAGCATCGTCGAAGTCGAAGATCACTTTGGCCCTGCTTTTTGCAAATAACCTTTCAAACCTGCTTGAACCGGTAAAGAAGGCTTCTCTAAAGATAAAGATGATATCAAATTGCTCTGCCCTTCTTACATCCTTGTATCTTCTAAGCCATGCCTTAGCCGCTAAGATCACCTTTTGAAAGAACTTCCCTTTTCCATAAAGGATACTGTCTTCTTCTTCTTTCACAATATTGGAAAGTTGAAATTCGAAGCCATTCTGTTCTAAATAAGGCAAATATTGCTCAAAGCGGAATCTCTGTCCCGGAGAGCGATCCAGTCGGTGATGGGTGATCAATAATACCTTCTTCTTGCTCATTATTTCTTCTTAGCCAATACGTGCCAATAAGGCATATTAGGAGAAAAGACAATATTCTCAAATCCGTTTCTTTTCAACATGGATTCTATCTCAAGCCTGCTGAATCTTTGCTCCAGAGGAGTTCCAAATCTATCAAGAGCGTCATTTCTGATCACAAACCAACTCTTTCCCAAATAATAGTGAAGTGGTATCTTCTTGCTCAGAGACTTCAATCCAATTGATCTTAAAAGGGCGGATAAAGCGACAAATGGAAGGTAAAGCACAATAGCAATCAGATCACATAACAATCTCTTGATCGGACCCGGCATTCTGCAAATGATGAATCGGATGAGATTTGATAACTGAAAGATAGATCTGTATAGGATTCCTCTGTTATCTAATGAATAATATAAATACAATAATAAATGGCCTCCACTCTTTAGCTGTCTGCTCAATGCCGACAGTGCCATTTCTGTATCCGGAATATGATGCAATACACCCAGACTAAAGACAAAATCGAAACTTTCATCATTAAATGGAAGGTCGTTTATATCGGCCTTGCTAAATCTGATATTATCCAAGTCATTGTTTTGAGAAGCAGCGGCATATATTGCTTTTGAGGGATCTATTGCTTCTACCCAACCCACCTTGGGAGCTAGATACCTGCTCCATCTACCGGAACCACAACCGGCATCAAGAGCCACGGTAGATGGTTGAAGAAGTTCTTTTGGAACAATATCAAAGTATTCATCTCCTATACTATTGATCTCCTCCTCGGTAAAACGATTGAACTTCAGCCACTCTTCTCCAAAGGATTCAACCGTTTTATCATCCCTATTCAATTCACCCAGATCGAATTCCACAACACTCTTATTTCCCACCTGAGTAGTGTTCAGTATGTTTGAGCTGTAACTTATAGGAGATTCCTTCATTCTTAGAATATCAAAGGGTTGAATAAATATGATGATATGTATTGATTGCGCTTTCCAAAGCAAAATATTTGGCAGCTGAATTCCTTAAGTGCTGAGCGGGAATTTTCAATTCTAGTAGCTCCTTGGCTTTGATCTTCATTTCTTCCTCTGAAAGTTCTTTCAATACAATTCCCAATTTCTCCGACTCAATGATCTCAGCGGTATCTCCTACTCCCGAATTGGCTATGACCGGAATACCGCAAGCCAATGCCTCTCCCATTTTTGTGGGTGAAACTGCCAAGCCCGTAAAACTACTTTTTATGAAGAAAATATTAGCCTGACTTAGACTAAGATGATCTTGAACTTCACTGTGAGGAGAGGAAACCACTCTTAAACTCTCTTTGGCTAAGCCATATTTCTCTGCCGTTGCATTGATCTCCTTAGGATTGTGATTGGTAACAAAGAGGAATATAGCCTCCTCACTCTGGGCCTTGATGAAAGAAAAGAACTTCATCATATCATCCAACAAATACCTAGTACCCAAAGAACCAAGATAGCTCAAGACAAAAGCCTTTTCCGGAAGATCCAATTCCTTCTTTATCTTCTCCCTATTAAGCTGATCTATGTTGGAGAACTGCTCCAATTTTGCCGAGCAAGGAATTACTTCCAGAGGCCTTTGAACATTGAAGTTGTCTTCAATATACTTTTTCGCTGCATTGGTGAGACTGATCACCTGATCTGCACTCTCAAAATAGCGTTCCTCCTTCTTCTTGAAGAAATGGTAGAGTGCATTGAACAAAGGGTTCCTTCTATTCCATAATCCACCTTCTACCCTTTCATCAGCCCAAAACCCTCTGATATCGAAAATGAACCTAACACCCAACCTCGCTTTGAGAAAAGCTCCGATCATGGCTGGTATTAAAGAACGACAATGAACAATCTTAACTTTCTCCTTGGAGGAGATCTCCAAGGCTTTCTGCTTAAGATCCTTGATCAAGAAATATGTTGAGATCAAAGGGGGAGAATTCTTGTAAGGAAGGTAATGCCATTTGATCTTGCTTGGCTCTATCAGACCTTTTACCTCTTGAAGTCGCTTTTTATATGCCACCTCTTTCTCACAGCTTAAAATGCTAATCTGATGTCCCTTACTATCTAAGCCTAGAAGGTATGGAAGGATCTGCGATTGTCCCAAAGGGTCTGTTAGTCCATCATAGCTAATGAAGAGAATTGATCTTGGGTGGTCCTTCATGGATGACAAATATAGTTATGAGCCAAGAAGCTAGAAGCAGGAAGCAATACTTTCTATTAAAGTTCAAAAATATCGCCCAGTCTGGCAATGTGAAATGGGAGTATGATACAGCGCCAGAGGACTTGCCAGGGCAAGCTTTGGGTGGGGGAATTGCTTATACCAACGGTAAGATTATTGCCACCACGTCCTTTGGTGAGATTATTGCCATAAGCGCGGCAAACGGAAAACAAGTTTGGCGTAAGGAGCTTGGTGCACCTATGCGAATTGCGCCAACAGTTGCTGTTGGCAAACTATACATTGTTAACATTAACAATGAGCTGATTTGCGTTTCTCCTGATAGTGGCGAGGTCAAATGGCGTCATTCCAGCATTCGTGAAGCCACAGGTATATTGGGTGCAGCTAACCCAGCAGTGGCAGGCGGTATGATTGTGGCCGGGTTCTCCTCTGGTGAGGTGCGGGCGCTGAACTTGCAGTCTGGATTTTTGATGTGGAATGATGTGATTACTCCGCCAACCCATATAGATACTGTCTCTGCAATTGCTGATATACGAGCGCGCCCGGTAATCTCTGGTAATGTGGTTTACATCACGTCCCATGCGGGCCGTACTACTGCGTATGATTTAGATACTGGTTATCGTCGCTGGACCCGCAACTTCGGTGGTATTAGGACTCCGGCTATTAACAGTGGTAACTTGTTTATGGTAACTAACCAGCAGGAGCTTATTTGTCTTAAAGGCAGTACTGGCCAAATAAGGTGGTCTGTGCGCCTACCACATAAGGAAAATGAGAATGTGCGCTGGGCTGGACCAGTGCTTACATCACAAGGTTTGGCGCTTGCTGGTTCTGATGGGTTTATAGTTTTTGCCGATCCAAGGTCCGGTAAAGTGATGCG
>JAUIGQ010000154.1 GCA_030429925.1 Bacteroidia bacterium
TTCAAACTCCTTTTCTACAGCATTCTTTCCACTGCCATAGACCCCCATATAATGGGCTGCTATTCCAAAGCCCCAACCAAGAGTGGCATATACAGGCCAAAAGCCATCATAGTTGCCATTTATACCTCTGGTAAAATACCAGAACCCCCAGATCAATAGATTGATGAGCAGATAGGTTCTCAAGTGAGTCTTGAATCCAACTCGAGCTTCTGCCTCTTCATATAGTTTTTCGTCTGATTTTTTCATTTTGATTTGTTTAGTTGTTTTCGCAATTAATTCCCGCTGATCTCGCAGATGTTCGCAGAAAATTTGATGTACTACAAATCTTCCTACCTCCTGCATCCTACCCTTCGACAACACTTCGACTTCGCTCAGTGTGACAGCTCAGGGCAACACTTCCTGCATCCTGCTTCTTACTTCCTACTTCTTCATCTTTACATGACTTTTTTCAAATTCATTTCCATGAAGGGATACCACTGTCCTCCTGCTCCAAACTCTCCGATCTCGTGATAGCTATCACCTTTAATGGTGATTGTATACCTCAATTGACCCTGAGGTACATCGATGTACCATTTGATGATGTTCTCTTCCTTTTCCATCAAGAACTTTCCTGTTCTTCCATCTGCCAAGAAGGAATAGAATTCAAAATGGTCGGAGGTATCAGACGGTCGAATGATGGCTCTTGCATCATGAACGATCTTTCCGTCGGACTTCCCCACACCCTTAATGGCAATGATGGTGGAGTCTAGATCATACCTCATTTCTTCTATTTGAATGAAGGTTTTCTTCTCTCTTGTTCTTTGGTCGATGATATAGCCCTCACCTTCCCAATCTCCAACAAGTTGGTCTAAGGCAGAAAGCTTCTTACACATTACCGGGTTTCCATGATCTTGCGCCATTGACCCCATACTGATAAGGCTCATGGCAATTACGATTAACTTTTTCATTTTGATTTGATTTAGTGGTTAATAGATAGTGATTGTTTGATTTTCTTGATTGTCTTGATTGTCTTGATTGTCTTGATTGATTGTCTTGATTTGTTCCTTTGACCCTTTGTTCCCCTTCGATCCTTCGGCAAGCTCAGGACAACGCTTCGCTCAGGGCGACGCTTTGCTTCTTTGCTCCTTTGTTCTTTGCTCCTTTGTTCTTTTGATTATTTCTCTTCCTTTTCAGCTCTTCCAAAATGAACTTTCAATCCTACTTGCATGATGAATCCATTGGAATAGATCCTGTGGTTGTCTGATCTATCGGCAGTAGCTCCTGAGCCTATACCACCTGCTTCCATGAAATAGCAGAAGGAAGGAGAGATATTGAAGTTGAATCCAAATACACCATATCCTCCCCATTCTTCCTTTGATGCGGAAAAATCTGAATGTGGAAGTATTAGCATCACCCCTCCTTCTCCATAAATACTTACCGCATTGGAAAGTGGAATGGGATTATTTCCTGCACCTAAACCAAAGGTCCAGTAGGGTGTCCAATCGTTCATTCCCCCTTTATCATAGTTGAGGAACATTTGGTTGGCTCGAAGCTTTAGCGTTAGACTGTTGTGAATAAATCTTGGACTCTCGGCTTGAAAACCAAGTCCGAAATCTCCTTGAACTTCAGAAAGGTTATAAGCCAATCTAAATCCACTCTTCTCTTGCGAAATTGCATTGAATGACAGCATGAGAGCACATCCTATTAGTATTGTTTTGATTTTCTTCATGATCTAATATTTCTCGTTTTTAGTTTTTTGCTTTTAGTTTTTGTTTCAATCTATTACTTTCCTATATATGACTTCAGATGATTCACATACTCTTCAAATGCCGCACTTCCTTTTTTGGTAATACTGCAAGTTGTTAGCGGCCTTTTGCCTTTAAAGGACTTCTTTACTTTTATATATCCTGCCTTTTCCAGCTTATCGATCTGCACACTTAAGTTTCCGGCTGTAGCCCCTGTCTTCTCCTTGATGAAGGTGAAATCTGCACTTTCAACAGAGATCAATAAAGAGACTATTGCCAATCGAAGTTGAGAATGTAGAAGAGGATCGAGTGATTTAAACATTCTTTTCGCTTTTTGACAATAAGTATCCCGGTAAAATGTAGGAGAAGAGCACCGCAGCTATGATCAAGAGTAATTGATCAGAGAAGTTCACGTATAGAGCGGCAATTCCCAAGATCCAGCTAACAGCTCCACCTATCACCAAAGGTTTGAACCTTAATATACCCCCACTAACAAATGTTCCCAATCCATATAGTAGGATGACTATTGGGTAAGCACCTTCAGGACCTATATTTATCATACTGATGAGGACAAGGATCAAAGTAACTGTAAACCCGATCCAGAGGTAGCTTAGGGTTCTGTCGATATGGGTCTTTACTCCCTTTTTCTTCTCTTGCTTGAATCCAATGATCATGCTGATTATACCACCCAAGGTCATTAAGATAGGCCAGGCAATATAGTGGTGTTTAAATTCCGAGTAGTTCAAAAGATAATAGTGTGTAGATGCCGCCACTACCACTAACCATCCCCATAATTGATAAAAGATGCTTCCTTCGCTGATCTTGCTTCTACTCTGAGCGATCATCTCTTCTATCAAAGCCAATTGTTCTTTACTTTCTTTTTCCATTTTGTTTATAAATTTATCGCAAATATAATTTAGTTTATATTATAAACCTAATTAATTTAGAAAAAGTCCGAATAAACGGACTTGATCTTTAAGTGATTATGCTAAAACTTCAGCTACTTTGTCGGCTGCTTCTTGCAATAGTATTGCAGAATGCACCTTCAATCCAGAGTCATCAATGATCTTTTTCGCTTCTTCAGCATTGGTTCCTTGAAGTCTTACAATAATAGGAACCGGAATGTCTCCAATATTCATATAGGCGTCTACCACTCCTTGAGCAACACGGTCGCATCTTACGATACCTCCGAAGATGTTTACCAAGATCGCTTCAACGTTTGGATCTTTCAGGATAATTCTAAAGGCCTTCTCTACTCTTTCAGCATTGGCTGTTCCACCAACATCTAAGAAGTTTGCTGGGTTACCACCACTCAGCTTAATAATATCCATAGTTGCCATTGCCAACCCTGCTCCGTTCACCATACATCCCACATTACCGTCTAGGTTTACATAGCTCAATCCGGCTTCATCAGCCTCAACTTCTGTTGGATCTTCTTCTCTCTTGTCTCTCATTTCAGCAAGATCCTGATGACGGAAGAGTGCATTGTTATCCAAGGTAACTTTTGAATCTACAGCAATGATCTTATTATCTGATGTCTTCAAAACCGGATTGATCTCAAATAAACTTGAGTCGGTTTGCTCATAGGCCTTGTACAAAGCAAAGACAAACTTCACCATCTCCTTGAACGCATTGCCTGACAAACCTAAGTTGAAGGCTACCTTTCTCGCTTGAAATCCTTGCAATCCTACTGAAGGATCGATCTCTTCATAATGGATCAAATGTGGAGTTTCTTCCGCAACCTGTTCAATGTCCATTCCTCCTTCTGTAGAATACATGATCATATTTCTACCGGTAGATCTATTGAGAAGAACACTCATATAGAACTCAGAAGTTTCACTTTCACCGGGATAGTATACATCTTGAGCGATCAAAACTTGATGAACCTTCTTTCCTTCAGCTGAAGTTTGAGGAGTCACCAATTGCATACCTAGTATATCGTTTGAGATCGACTTCACCTCATCTAGAGATTTAGCCAACTTCACTCCGCCTCCTTTTCCTCTTCCACCAGCATGGATCTGGGCTTTGATCACCCACCAGTCGGTTCCGGTTTGATCACTTAATTTCTTTGCAGCTTCTACTGCCTCTTCAGGAGTTGAGGCAACAATGCCTTCTTGAATGGCAACACCGTACTTCTTAAGGGTTTCCTTCGCCTGATATTCATGAATATTCATCCTAATTCTCAGATTTAAAAATGAGCCTCAAAAGTAAAGTATTTGAGAGCAAATTGAAAACAATAAAAGCTAGAAGCTGAGGATTATTTATAATTTCGCTCAAAACAGGAAAGGTATGCTAAGGGCAGAAAATATTCACAAGAGGTTTGGAGATGTTGAAATACTAAAAGGAGTTGACCTTGAAGTGAAGAAAGGTGAAGTGGTTTCTATTGTTGGAAGTTCAGGTGCCGGAAAAACTACTTTGTTGCAAGTTCTTGGCAGTCTTAGCAAGGCAGATCAAGGAAATGTTTACTATGACTCAGTAAACTTGGGTTCATTGAAGAACAAGGCCTTGTCTGATTTCAGAAATAAGAACATTGGGTTTGTCTTTCAATTTCACCATCTGTTAGCTGAATTCACAGCGATTGAAAATATTTGCATGCCTGCCCTTATTAGAGGGGAAAGCAAAAAATCTGCTGAAGAGAAAGCTAAGAAACTACTGGAAAAGTTAAACCTCTCTCATCGCGCCAATCACAAGCCATCTGAGCTATCGGGTGGAGAACAGCAGAGGGTGGCAACTGCAAGGGCCTTGATCAACCAACCTCAGGTGATCTTTGCCGACGAGCCATCCGGAAACCTCGACTCGAAAAATGCAGATGAACTCCACCAGCTCTTCTTCGACCTGAGAGATGAGTTTCAGCAGACCTTTATCATAGTTACCCACAATAGAGAACTATCTAAGAAATGTGATCGCACCTATGAAATGCAAGATGGATTGATCATTTGACAATCACCTCAATCTAATTACTTAACTTTAAGTTCATTATCAAAAAATTCTATACTATAATTTAATACTCTGATGCGCAAATCAATATTATCCCTATTCATTATCCTCTTAGTAGGAATGAATGTAAAATCCCAAACTTTTCTAACTGAGGATTTCTCAACATTTCTCGATAGTATTACCCCTCCCCTGGCTTCAGGATGGAAGAATGTTGATAGTACATCCCCTCCTAACGGACAGATCTGGAGGTTTGACAATCCGGAACCAAGAAATATTCCAGCCCCATTTATTGGAAGATTTGCCATTATTGATAGTGATTGGTATGGTTCGGGCTCATCTCAATATACTTACCTCACATCGCCAAGTTTTAATGCATCTACCGCCACAGTTGTCAAATTAGAATTCGACCACAGTTTGATCTCTTTTAGTTCGGATTCCGCCACTGTAGAAGTCTTTAATGGTGCATTTTGGACCACGGTAGTTGATTATACTGGTCAATCTTTTGGAACTTGGAATGCTCCTCAGGTAAGGCATGCTTCTATTGACATCTCATCAATTGCTGCTGGAATTTCAAGTGTGCAAGTACGCTTTAAATACAAGGGCACATTTGATTATTGGTGGGCAATTGACAATGTTCAAATCTTCCAACCTCAACCTGCAGATATTGCCATGATCAGCGTAGATTCCTTGATCAATGGATGTTCCTTGGACTCTATTCCTATTAGTGCTACAGCGGTAAATGCAGGTACAAGTACTAATACCAGCTTTACCATGAACTATAGATT
>JAUIGQ010000155.1 GCA_030429925.1 Bacteroidia bacterium
ATGATTTTCCGCTGATGAAAGTCGAAAAGGTCTATCATAGGAAAAATGCAATTTGGCCCTTTACCGTAGTTGGCAGACCTCCGCAGGAAGATACGAGCTTTGGAAACTTGATCCATGAGATCACAGGTGATATTATTCCCCAAGAAATTCCTGGTCTCCATGAAGTAAATGCAGTGGATGAGGCAGGTGTTCACCCCCTGCTGTTTGCCTTGGGTAGTGAAAGATATACACCCTATTATGAAATTTCTCAACCGGCGGAACTCCTTACCATAGCCAATCATATATTGGGCTTTGGTCAGATGTCATTGGCTAAATTCTTATGGATAGCTGCAAAGGAAGATGACAGTAGTATTACTGTTAATAACAAAGAGCATTTTTTCAAGCATATGCTTAAGAGAGCTAATTGGGAAAGGGATCTTCATTTTCAAACAAAGACAACTATTGATACTTTGGACTATAGTGGAGAATCTCTGAATTCAGGCTCAAAGGTGGTGATCGCAGCTGTTGGGAAACCAATAAGGAGCCTATCTACTACCATTGATAAAGTAATTCCCTCAATTGAAGGAGTGAGAAAAATAAAGGTGGCATTCCCGGGAGTATTAGCCATGGAAACCAAAACTTTTACTGATTATCCGACTGCCAAGTCAGAAATAACCAATTGGTCTGAAGTATTGAAGTCATCGGATTTGGATCTCAACGGCTTTCCACTGATTCTTATTTGTGATGATGCTGATTTTGTTGCCAAGAGCTTTTCAAATTTACTGTGGAGCACATTCACAAGGGCAAATCCATCTCATGATATTCATGGGCTTGATGAATTCGTTGAGAATAAGCATTGGGGCTGTAAGGGACCTTTGATCATAGATACAAGAATGAAAGCTCATAATGCACCTTATCTGGAATTAGACCCGGAAGTAGAGAAGAAAGTGGATCAGATGGGAGCAAAGGGAGGAGCTTTGCACGGACTCATCTAAAATTGGATAATTTAGGCGCTTATCGAACGTCTATTGAAAGGCCTCAGCTATCTCATATTGCTATTAATGGTTTGCTCTGCTGCAGCAGCGCAAGAAACAGATTCTTCTAAGAGAAACTTCAAAACCTTTCCACTTCCCATACTTTCCTACTCACCGGAAACAAGGGGAACCTTTGGAGCTGTAGCCTTATCTACTTTCAGATTTAAGAATGAGCCATTGAGTAGCAGGAATTCCCAGTTTGAGGTTGGAGCTGCATATACTCAAGAAGACCAATGGTTCGTTTATATGCCTTTTGATCTATATCTAAAGAATGAGAAGTGGTATTTGAAAGGGATTACCGGATACTATGACTTCAGTTATTTTTTCTATGGTATAGGAAATGAGGCTACTAATGAACAGGAAGAGCTCTACAACATTGATTATTTCAGATTTAGAATAGATGCAATGAATCTCTTAAGACCGCATTTATATGTTGGTATTAGATATTGGATGGAAGATTATAAGGTAAAGGATGTAGCTGAAGGAGGACAGTTAGCAGGAGGGCAGATCAGCGGTTTTAATGGGGGCACAGTATCTACTGCTGGTCTCATCTCACTTTGGGATACGAGGAACAATTATAACTACCCATCCAAAGGTCATTTACTACAAACTCTCTTATTGAATAACTCTAAGACCTTAGGGAGCGATTTTAATTTTAACAGGCTCTCCTTTGACTACTCCAACTACTTTAGTTTAGGCGATAATATAATAGCTACTAATCTTTATATGGTAGCTATGAACGGAGATCCTCCTTTCAATGAATTGGCTTTTATTGGAGGAAGAAATAAGATGAGAGGTTATTATTTGGGGAGATATAGGAATATGAATTTAGCTATGGTTCAAGCTGAATATAGAAGGACCTTATTTTGGAGAGTAGGTATGGCAGCTTTTATAGGTTCGGGAAATGTGTCACCGGATCTTCAGTCATTTGCCTTTAAGAACACCGTAAGCAGCGGTGGAATAGGTCTTCGATACATGCTTGATACAAAAGAGAAGATCAATGTGCGTTTTGACTATGCTATTGGAGAGGATGGGAGTGATGGATTCTATGTAGCATTCAGAGAAGCATTTTAAAAAAAAGCCCCGTGAAATGATCACAGGGCCTTTTAATATTATAAAAAAATAGCTTATCCACCAATCTGAATAGATCCTGCATTTGCATCAGCTGCATCTTCTGCACCTGGGTTAACATTTGCTTTGATCCTCAAAACAGTTGTAGCAGGCTCTGTATTTGCAGTAATTGTAACCGTCTTGGTTTGCAAGTTCTTTTGCTTTCCAGGGCTATAAACAACCTTGATCTCTCCTTTTTCACCCGGCATAACAGGCTGTTTTGGATAATCAGGTACTGTACAACCACAACTTCCTTTTGCATCACTAATGATCAAAGGCTTGTCACCTGTATTTGTGAAGCTAAAAGTATAAGGGTTGGTTGTATTCTGCTCAATTGTACCAAAGTCGTGCTCCATATTTTCAAAAGCAATAGTTGTTGGAGGTCCAGCTGGCTTTTCAGGAACAAATGGATCAACTTGTTGATCATTTGCCGGCGGATTGGCATTTGAAGTTTGTGTAATTGCTGCATTGCTGTTTGCAGTTTGTGCATTCAACGCAGTTTTCTCATAAGAAACACCCTCATCTTGGGTTAGAAGTACTACGGTGTTCACTAGGGTCAATATGGCAATACCTACTAATAGGCCATTTTTCACATTTTCATTCATCTCAATAGTAAGGTTTAATTGTTAAACGATTGCAAATATAATTATTCGTATTCAAGCTTAGCTTTCTCAAATTGGTCACTTTGAATAACATTAATAGCTTCCAAATATGAGTCGTTAAGATCATTGATTATTTCAAAATATGCCGAGGTGTCAAATAAGTTTCTCGCTAAGAGGGCTTTCAGCTGAGTGTCAACTAGTTTCTTGGATTCTGCATAGCCTTCATCTGTCCACTCAACATTCTTCTTATCGGCAAATGCAGAGAACTGACCGATCAATTCTTCATCAATATTAAAATTGGCTTTGAAGTCTTTTAGTTCGGGATAGGTCTTATTGAGTTTCTTCCTATTCTTATCGATATAGGTCAAGGTGAACTCATTGTACACCCCTCGTCTCGTCAAAGATCTATTTAGGTCAGTATTTAAGTTGGTATCAAGTGGAATGAAGATATCCGGCATAATTCCACCACCGCCATAAACCATTCTTCCATTTGGAGTATAGAACTTCAAGGAATCAGGAAATGCGATGCTATCCCTGTCAACTAGTTCCCCTGCATCATATCTTCTGCTGATCTCCTTGTAATAAACATCCTTTCCTTCATCATAAGGTCGTTGAATGGATCTTCCGGTTGGAGTGTAGTACCTTGCAGTGGTAAGTCGAATTGCTGATCCATCTGTCAGTGGAAAGGACTTTTGAACCAACCCTTTTCCAAAGGATCTTCTTCCAATGATCATTCCTCTGTCGCTATCCTGAACCGCTCCTGAAACGATCTCAGATGCTGAAGCTGATCCTTCATCAATAAGAATAGCCACTTTTCCTTTTTCAAACTCTCCTCTGGAGGTAGCCTTATATTCTTCTTTCTTTTGCTTGTCTCCTTCTGTATATACGATCAGTTTGCCTTGGTCTAGGAATTCATCTGCCATAAGAACAGCTGTTTGAAGATATCCTCCTCCATTTCCTCTAAGGTCAAGGATGAGGTGTTCAGCTCCTTGTTCCTTTAATTCTTTGATTCCTTTGTTAAACTCCTCCATTGTATTTCTAGCAAACCTGTTCACCTTGATATACCCAATCTCGGGCGTAGCCATATAAACAGCATCTACTGAATACAAAGGGATCTTATCTCTTGTGATACTGAAAGGAATCAATGATCTTTCGCCTCTTCTTCTGATCTCTACATCTACTGTAGTTCCTTTTTTACCTCTTAGTTTATCTCTTACCATACTATTGGTAAGTCCAACACCAGCTACATTCTCTCCATCAATGGTAAGGATCTTATCGCCGGCCATGATCCCTAGTTTTTCTGAGGGACCACCTTGGATAGGGAAAACAACCATCAATGTATCCTTCAAGATATTGAACTGTATGCCAATACCCTCAAAGTTGCCTTCTAAGGGTTCGTTCATGGCTTTTAGCTCTCTTTCCGGTATATAGACTGAATGTGGATCCAATTCTTCCAACATGCCCACTATGGCATCTTCCACCAATTTCTCATTCTTCACTTCATCAACGTAAGCATAATTGATCACGCTCAACAGCATGTCTAACTTTCTTACTCCATCAGCCCTTGATTGATCAACTTCTTGAGCAATAGCCGCTGTCATTATAAGACTTAACGTACTTAAGGCAATTACTTTCTTTAGGTTCATATATATGTATATAAAATGGATGGTTAAAAGTACTTATTGAACCTTTCAACTACCGTTAATAAACGTTAAGGGGTTCCTTAATGTTTTGAAGGGCAATTTTTTTAATATGGACGGAATTATTGACCGATGATTGGGTCAGAAGAGATCGATTGAACTCCCACGGATTTTAAAGATACCTTCTTGCCACCTTTGTATGCTACAACGAAAGCTCCTTTGTATCCATTGACAGACATTTTTACTTTATGGGATGCAGCCTCTTCAAAAGTTTTGAAAGAGCCCGACATATATCTATAATATCCACCTGCTTCCTCTACGAATAGATTGGGGATCTCATTTATCTTGGAAGCCGTTGGCTTGCTTTTAAAAGCCCCTAGCTGAACTCTAAATACAACCTCATTAGGGTCCACAGGAGCTGATGGTTCAACACTCTCATTAGACTGTAAAGCAATTCCACCTTCAACTAGAGGGACATACTTTCCACGACTGTTCCTTTCAAGAATAATAGGATTGGAATATCCTGCAGCTGCTAATTCTGATTTTCTTCTATTCGCTGCAGCCACTGAGTTGAATTTACCCGCAGTATAAAGCGTCTTTCCATCTTGATCCAATTTGCCAAGATCAGGCAAACTAAGCAGGTTACTCATATCTTCCGGTGTGTCACCGATCTCATGCTCTCCAACTTGAACTCTATAACGATAGGTTTTCTTTCTGATAGAAGATCCACTGAATTGTCTTTCAACTACTTCTGTGAGTTCCATAGTGGAATCAATATATCGTAAATAGGATTCATAGATCATTTGATCCGACATCTCAACACCTCTTTCATTGGCAAATTCAGGGAACTCTGAATTTACTTCTTCATCTAAATAGTCAGGAATTCCATCTCCATCTGAATCTATAGCACAACCAAGACTATCAACTTCTGCATCTCTTGGAGTTTGAGGACATTTATCCAATAGATCGATCACACCGTCTCCATCCTGGTCTTCTGTATAGCCCAATGCGGCATAATCAATATATTCATCCTTCTTCCTTCTTTCGAATTCTTCTCTATCAGTTG
>JAUIGQ010000018.1 GCA_030429925.1 Bacteroidia bacterium
AGACCAATTCGCAGTAAAGATCAACAAATTTGAAATTGACAATCACAGCTTGAGCTATAATCAAAGTGGATATCAGATCCCTGAATCCATTTTGAATTGGCCGGCAGTTTCAGATTCATCGGTTTTTAATTTTACAGATCTTGCCCCCTTTGAAGATCTGAATAACAATGGTTGTTACGATCCTTATCAAGGTGAATACCCTTTGATCAAAGGAGACCAAGCCATCTATTGGATCAATCATCCGGTTGATAAGAGCCTGCCTTTGGAATACCACTGGATGCTCTATGGATTTGATAGACCACAAGACTCTACTTTGAACCAGTCAGTATACCTGCAACTGAGGATCATCAATCGGGATAGTCTTCCCTTTAACTATATCAAACCGGCCTTTAGAGTAGATGCCGATCTAGGTTTTCCAAATGATGACTTTAACGGATCTGATAGTTCAAGGCATATGATCTATTTTTACAATGGAGATCCTTTCGATGATGATTGGTTAGCATCAGCCAGAGGCTATAGGGGCAATCCTCCTGCATTGGGTATAAGGAGTCTATCAGCACCCGCTACTTCAGCTACCTTCTATCAAACAGCTATTACCTACCCCTTCAGCGATTCATGGAATTATCTTCATGGAATGAATGGCGATAGCACTTTCTTTATCAATCCTCACACAGGACAAGCTTCAAGGTACCAATTCTCAGGCGACCCTTTCACCAATCAATGGTGGACAGAATCCAATCTTAGTCCCAACAGACCTTTGGGAAATAATCCCGGTGAGAGAAAAGGAACTTTAGGCTTGCAAGCATTCTCTTTAGCTCCGGGTCAAAGTCATACAATGGAGATCGTGATCAATGTTGCTCAAAGGACCTTGCGAACAGGAATAGCTGAATATCTTCCCTTGCTGCGTTCTCAAATGGATATCCTCCAGAATCACTACAACAATACTCTTCCAATATATCCAAGTTATGGGCAGTATTTTAATTGTCCCTTATTGGTTGGAAATGAAACCTTTTCTGAATTTAAAGCTGAAGGAATCAAAATATACCCCAATCCTACCAACGGCTTTGTAAAGATCGAAAGTTCCAAGTCTCTTGAGAGGATACAGTTGATCAGTTTGGATGGGAAGGTTGTTATGGATCAAAGTTCCACCAACTCTCAAAATGAGATACTTGATCTTCAGCATCTCAGAAATGGGATCTACCTTCTTAGGGTATTGAATGCCGAAGGTTGGCAGCAAGAGAAATTGATCTTGAACAAGTAGGCCTAGCTCTTTTTTGCAGCTCTTCTACCCAAGTAAACCATTAATATCCCCAACAAGAACATCCCAATCTTAAAGCTATAGCCGCTATCAAATGAAGATCCGTTGTCAGACATTTTATAACTAAAGTAGAAACCGCTGATCACAGCCCAAACTACAAGAACTATCCCTAGGATGTATAGAATTCTAGCAAGACTCATCTATGAAATTTAGTTTAGTTGTGCTGTAAATATACTCTGTCTTGAAAATACTTTGCAAGTAATCCCTTGTTCTTGATTTCATAGAATAGTAAAAAATAGACAGGAGTATACTGAATTACCAAGATCCAATAATTCACCTGAACAGTTGAATGAGAATAGGCAGCATAAGAAAGGAATACCAATAACGACCAGACAATTGGGTATAGATAATTGGTATACAATCCGAACATGACTATAAAGCAGATGTACCATGGATGAACCGTAGTTGACAGGAAATAATACAGACTCGTTGCAAACAGCAGGTTCTTTAACCCATCTCTCCAATCCCTGGAAGATCTGATAAACAGAAGATAGAAAATGAATATTGCTGAAATGCTCATCAAGACCGGTCCAAGGATCTCTATAATATTATACCCTTTCCACAAGAAACCCAGATACCTTAATACGTAATAAACAGAAGCATTGAACTCAAACTTTTGAACGTATAGGTCCAGGGATCCAGCAATGCCATTGATAGACGCTAGATCAACCAATGGAAAGCTCAAAAGAAGGGTGGCTGCGATAAAAGTTGAAACAAGCACCCATTTTCCCCTCCAATTTTGACTTCTCCAGATCATCGGCAATAGCAACAATGGGATCAATTTGCTAAGGAATGCCATACAAATCGAGAATACTGATAGAAAGATCTTGCTTTTTATGGCCCAATAGATCCCCAATAAGCTAAAGAAGATCATCACAGCTTCGAAGTGAAGATTAGCTGTTAATTCAATTACGACCAATGGATTTAAAAAATAAATGAAGACTCTGTTGGAGGATAATTTTAATTCACTGAGAATTTTTTTGATCAAGAAAAAATTTCCCAGTTCCCCCAGAAGGATCAGCACTCTCATAGATACAATTGAGCTCAACAAACTAGATGGGTTTAACCTAGTTGCTGCAGCAAACATATACTGCAAAACAGGCGGGTATACGCTATAATATTCCGGGCTATTCATCCCTTCTAGGAGTTCTTCTTTTTGTTCAAGATCAGCTTCTATTCCAATTGGCAGAACTTGATATGGATCTATCCCCTGATTGACTAGCTGTCCGTCCCAGATAAATCGATAGAAATCATCTGAAAGTGCCGGAATACTAAGGATAAATACCAATCTAAAAAGCATCCCGACACCAAAAAGAAAATCTTGTCCCAGTTCTTTAGAGGATCTTAGCAGGAAGAAATAAGCTCCAAAAAGTATTGTTACAGAAAGGGTCAACTGAAGGAAAGACTCCCTTTGCAGGAAGTATGCAATATACAAGTAGAGAGCAACAGAAATGATGGAGAGCAGTATAGCTACTCCATGTCTTTCTACCATCTTCATCGGTAGAGCTTGATTGAATGCAAAATTGAAACTACAGAAACATAAATGAATCCGCAGAAAAGCAATAGATGGAATGGCAGCAATCCAAAATCGCCCAGCTGAAAAGAAAGCAAAATCCCAAATAAGAAGTAGAGTGCCAGAAGAAGCTCCAAGAAAAATAAGGGGTTCAACCTTCTGTCTAAATATATATTCTCTGAGATCTTGTCCTCCCTACTGCTCTTCAAGTTGAATTTAGGGGTTCTAACAAAGGGAGTTTTTCTTCCCAAATAACCTTCAGCTACAGCAATAGCATTGTGAAGCGACAATCCCATTGAAACTGACAGAAAAGATGGGAACCTAATTGCAAATCTCAGGAATGATGTCTCTTTTCTTCTTTCAGAAGTCCAGTAGAAGAAAACCAAGATCGGGAGTGAGATCAAGAAGATCACCGCTATATTGAAAAGTAAGGATAGTTCGGGATGAGCATCCTTTATAAGCATCATGGGAATGCTAAGAACAGCCAAAAGCATTACACATAAGAAAACGGCTGAATTCATCAGATGAAAGACCGCATTGATCTTGGTTGACAAGCTAATAGATTGATTGCTCAATACTTTCCAAAGATTCTTTCTCATGCATTCAGCAGCTCCTTTGTTCCATCTGTATTGCTGGTTCTTAAGAGCATTCATCTCAGCAGGCAACTCAGCAGCAGCTTCAACATCCTCTCTAAAGATGAATTTCCAACCCTTCAATTGTGCCCGATAACTCAAGTCGAGATCTTCTGTTAGCGTATCGGATTGCCATCCTCCGGCATCCAGAATTGTTGCTTTTCGCCAGATGCCAGCAGTTCCATTGAAGTTCATAAAATGATCAGCAGCATTCCTTCCCCCTTGTTCTACAGAAAAATGAGCATCCAATCCGAATGCTTGCAACTCGGTCAACAAAGAGTAAGAGCTATTCAAGTGAGCCCATCTAGATTGAACCATTCCAATGGTTGTATTCTTAAAAGCCGGCAACATTCTCAACAAAAAATCCGAGGGGGGCAGAAAGTCGGCATCGAAAATGGCAATAAACTCCCCTGTGCATTTATCCAAGGCAGCCTGTAATGCTCCGGCCTTGAATCCGCTTCTATCCAGCCTGTGTAAATACTGCACATTCATCCCTTTGCTCAACAATTCATTTGATTTGTTTTTCGCAATATTTTTTGATTCATCTGTGCTATCATCCAGCACTTGTATCTGCAGCCTATCTTGAGGGTAATCGATCTTTGATACTGCATCAAGCAGCCTTTCAACCACATATCTTTCATTGTAGATAGGAAGCTGTATAGTGACAGTAGGAAAATCAACCAAAACACCATTCTCTTGCACTGCTCTTTGCTTCTTTGACCTTCTATATTGAATCACCAAATACAGCTGAACAAGACTGTATAAGAGAATAAAAAAAAGGGCCAGTCCATAGATGGCTATGATGATCCAATGCATTCTAAAATGAGTATTTCAATATTGTTTCAATGATCTTATATCCAGCCATTACTGTTCCTTTGATGGTACCTGAGATCTTAGAAAAGCCGATGCGTTTTCTATAGTCGACAGCTACCTCAACAAAAGGGATATCCAGCTTGGCTGCCTTAACTTGCATCTCTACAGTCCAACCATAGGTTTTATCTTGCATATCCATTCTCTCAAGAGATCCATAGGTCAAAGCCCTAAAAGGACCTAAGTCTGTAAACTTTTTCCCATAGATCAAAGCTATTAATCTTGTCGCCAACCAATTACCAAATATTTGAGGAAATGTCATCGACCCTTTTTCCCTTTCACCCAGCTCTCTGGAACCAATTACAAGATCAGCATCACCACTTAAGATAGGCTGCAACAATTCTAGCATTTGTTCAGGGTGATCGGAATAGTCGGCATCAATGAAAACCACAATATCTGAATCATTCATCTTGCCTTTTAGGTAATCAATTCCTTTTAAACAGGATCGACCATACCCTTTCTTCCCTTCAAAGACGACAGTTGCCCCTGCTGCCTCAGCAGCAATAGAGGTGCGATCTGTTGAATTGTTGTTAACAACGATCACCTCATCTATCAATGACTTAGGTATGTCTTCGATCACCTTTCCAACAGCATTCTCTTCATTAAATGCCGGTATGATCACCTTGATCTTTCTCAATGTTTAATGATTGATCTTTACTTCCCCATTTCCAAAGGTGATAGGGTCATTGGCATACCTGCTTGAACCACTATCTTCTTTGTTTTCTAGCTTCAAAACTCCTCTTGGACAAACTGCCGAACAAATACCACAACCTACACAAGATGATCTGACAATGTTCTGTCCTCTTTGAGCATACCATTTTACATCTATGCCCATCTCACAATAAGTAGAACAGTTTCCGCATGAAATACACTGTCCGCCATTTGTAGAGATCCTGAATTTCGAAAAGAACCTTTGTTGGAGACCCATGATGGCAGCCATCGGACAACCAAAACGACACCACACCCTGCTTCCCAGCAATGGGTAGAAGCCAACCCCTAACACCCCGCTGAAAACTGCTCCGATCAAGAATCCATATAACTCTCTCAACTTATATGGATCAAAGAAATAAAGTTGGGAACCAAACAAATAATGAATTCCTATCAATCCTATGATCAATAAAGTAAACAAGAGCGCTGCTATCTTGATATCCTTCTTCAATTCAGCTCTCTTATAGATCCATAATAAGGAGAAGATTATTAGATGACTGGCCGCAACCATCAGAAGAAATAAATCAGCATCCAACCAATATTTGTCGGGGCTTTGAGCCAAATAGCCGTAGATAACTGCGCTGGTCATCAGTATTACAAAGACTACCACTAAATGGATCACCCATCTTTCTACTTTCCAGGCAAAAAGGCTATTGTCTGAAAGATGCCTGTAAGGGTCGCCGGCTGTTTCTGCCAAGCCACCACAACCGCATACCCAGGAGCAATACCACCTCTTGCCGTACTTATAAGTTAAGATGGGGGTAATGAGCAAGATAGATACGATCCCAAATATCAATAACCCTATTCCTATATTTCCGGCTGATATAAACTCATCTACTCTATAGCCGAAGAAATTATAATAGTTCAGCGGCCATATATTCTTCAAGTCGTAATAGGGCAGACTAAAATCCTCTGAATTTAGTCTGGCCATAAGTTCAGGTATGATAAAAGCAAAAGCAAGCTGGAAGAACATTACACTCATTGTGCGTATCCTTTGGTAGCTATTGTGGCGGTATTTCCAAATGAACTTTACTCCAAAGAAGAGAATAGCTACGGTATAAAGTGTTCCATATACAAACCATTCTGTGGCCGGATTTCCACTCAGGATAGAGGAAAGAGGATCAAAGAAAGCTATAAGACCAACATTTTCTTCCCCATTTCTTAGTCCTAAAAGTTCAGGATAAAAATATAAGATCACATAAAAGCTAGTGAGTAAAATGGCACTTAACCATGCGATCAACCCGCGGTTAGACGAGCTTTTGAACCAAACTCCATCATTTTTAATTCCCTCTTCTTTTCTAGCATATAAGCCATATGAATAGCATATTATTCCGATGGCTATGGAGCTCAGACTTAAACCCAACCAAATTGAGTGATCTTGAAAATCATAAGAGGTGAAACTGATCAAGATGACGATCAATCCGAGCATACCAAGGGCAGAGCCTATCTTTTGATAAAGGTTCATGGCTCTTGGCGGACCATTAGAAACAGCGTAGGAAGTGATCATATCGCTCATGCAGATATTGGCTTTAATTGAGACCGTAACTCTTCTTTGATAATTGAAAACGGCAAGTTGAAAAACTCAGGATTGAAATCAGCCTTTTCCAGATCATTGATCACTTGATCAATTGTAAGCTCGCTGTTTAGCCACTGATCGAATTGTTGATGGCTAAGTCTAACTCCCAATGAGTTAACTCCTCTGATCTTATTGCTTTCAGGGTCAAATGCCAAACGAATCAATTGGTTTTTCTTATCATTCACCCAACAGATAGAGTCTTTACCTGAAGCATCTACTACTCCATAGGTCTGATACTCCAGATTGAAGAACTTGGCAGAGTTGAACCAATGGCTTGGCTGGTATTTGGTAGGCTTGCCGCAAATGTTTGCAGCCACAACTTCCCCCATCATTTTTCCTACATACCAAACCGCTTCAATTGATCTTCTGTCCTTCAATGGGTTTCTCAATTGAGCGCAATCTCCAATCGCATAAACATCCTTTAGATTGGTTTCAAGATGCTCATTCACTAATATCCCTTTTTCTATTTCTAGAGCTGAATCCTTCAAGAAATCAACATTGGGTTTTACCCCTGTGGCTACAGCTGCAAATTGGCAATCGAAAGTTCTTCCATCTTTGCTCTTCACCCCTGAAAGTACCTCTGAATCATTTCCAAAAAAGCTATCAACTTCTGTATTAAAATGAATATTGACCCCTTCAGCTTCTATTTGTTGTTTTACTAGATCCGCTTCTTCTTTTGGCAAAACATTGCCCCAAAACCGAGACTCCCGAACAAGATAGTCCACTTTTATCCCTCTGCTTACAAGCATCTCAGCCACTTCCACTCCGATCAATCCACCACCTATAACCACTGCATTCTTACAATTTCTTGTGGAATCTTCCATAGATTGAAGATCTTGTAATGAATACATTCCTTGAACTCCTTGTAATTCTAGCCCTGACCATCCATGGGTTGCTGTTTTAGAACCACTGGCGATGATCAACTGATCATAAGAGAGGCTTTCACCCTTCTGAAGTTGAAGCGTCTTAGAGTTGAAATCTATTTTCTCTACCCGATCGTGTAACAATTCGATCCTATTCTTTTCCCAAAAATGATCTTCATAGGGTTTAATGTGTTCATACTTCATATGACCCATATACACATACATCAAAGCTGTTCGGGAAAAGAAATGTTTACTTTCAGAGGAGATCACCTTTATCCTGACCTTAGATCTTTTTCTCAGATGACGCGCAGCTGTAATGCCAGCAACACCATTCCCTATAATAACAAGTTGTCTATCGTCCACTTACAAAGACCTAAATAAAGATATAATCGTAAAATTGTTTGTCGAATATAAGACATATCAAAAAAGTTATCCGCTTTGAGCTCAGAAAGTCGCCAACAGAAGTTACTTAATTTATTGATCCTCCCTATCCTGGGTTTGATCATTGGATTGTATTATCAGATCCTTGAATTTGATTTCCTGATCAACTTCGATGATGACCTTATTATCTTGAACAGTCCTGAGTTCAGAGAGCTCAGTTGGGAGAACATCAAGTTTGTATTTACCAATTTCAGGGAAGGACTCTACCACCCGATCACTTCACTAAGCTGGATGCTTGAGATCCATTTCTTTGGATTGGACTCTCATGTGATGCACCATACCAACCTGATCCTTCATTTGATCAATACCATCTTGATATTTGTATTGGGCAAGAAGATCAGTGGCAGAATAGATGTTGGACTGATCACCGCCTTGCTTTTCGGATTGCATCCTATGCATGTTGAGAATGTCGCATGGGTATCTTCTAGGAAGGACCTTATGGTTACCTTGTTCTTCCTGAGCAGTATGGTAAGTTATTCAGCTTTCCTGAATTCAAAGAAAAGAGCTCAATATGCATTGACCTTCATTTTTGCTCTATTGGCAATGTTAAGCAAAGCATCAGCTGTTGTGCTTCCTTTGATCCTTATCCTTATGGATTGGCTAAAAGATAAGTCCACTTGGAAATCAGGACTGATCAACAAAGTTCCCTTCTTCCTCTTGTCTATCATCTTTGGTGTTGCCAACATTTTTGCTCAGGCTGATTATGGATATATCAGAGAATTAAGTTCGGATCTAGGTATTATTGATAGAATCAGCTTTGTGTTCTATGCAACCTTCTACTATTTGCAAAAGTTCTTGATTCCGTTGGAATTGATTCCAAAGAATCTATATCCGGAAAGTAGTTCCGAGATACCCTTCTACTACTACATTTCTATACTTATCCTACCGCTATTAGCATACAGCTGCTACCTTCTGAGAAAAAAACTAGGGTGGTTGATCTTTGGATTGCTCTTCTTCTTGTTTGCTATAGCTCCAACTTTAAAGTTGATCCCAACGGGTAATGATATTGTATCCAATCGCTATGCATATTTAGCATTCATAGGTTTATATATTTCTATTGCATGGTACATCAGCAAGCTGAAGATGGGCTCTAGGATTGCTTTAGTCATGGTTATAGCTGCTCTTTGGTTTAGAGAATCCTATCTGTATGCAAAGACCTTTGAGAATAGTTACTCCGTTTGGTCAGCTGTTATAGATGGGCATTCCGATAGAGAGTGGGGACTGGCAATGGCTTACAATGAAAGAGGCCAAGTGTCGTACAAAGAAGGAAAGTATCAATTGGCCGAAAAGGACATCAATCGCGCTTTGAACCTCGTTCCGGATATGACCAGAGCCTTGATGAACAGAGCTAATCTATATGATCGTTCAGGTAAATTCCAAGAAGCACTTGATGACCTGAACAGGGTGATCGAAATGGAGGAAAATAATATTGATGCAATTAAGATCCGCAGCACCGTCTATGGAAAGATGAATGAAACCGGAAAGGCCTTAGAGGATGTTGATAGGGCGTTAAAGCTTGACCCCGACAATCCTGAATTGTACAATAATCTGGGGATCCTATACTCTATGCAAGATAATTTCGAAGAAGCTTCGGTCAATTTCCAAAAAGCCATTGAGCTCGCTCCATACTATCTGCAAGCGCATATGAACCTTGGAAAGTTATATATTGATGTAGGAAGGAATGAAGAAGCATTGAGGCAATTAGCAATTGTTTATGAAAAAGATCCTGACCTCTATTACAATGCCTACTTGTTAGGGAGAACCTATTTCAATATGGGCGAGGATAAGAAGGCTGAACAGATTCTCAGAAAATTTGCCGTGGAAGAGAAGCAAGCCTCCCAGATCGCCAACTCATTACAGAGAGATAGTTTGATAGAAGAGAGCATTCCTTATTATACCATTGCTATGGGTGATAAAGATATTAGATCAAAGAGTTTGTATCAGAGGGCTCAAGCTTTTAAGGCAGTGGGCAAGCAACAAGAAGCTTTGGATGACTTACTGGCTTTGATTGAGGTAGTGCCAAATCCGCAGTTCTTCTTTGAGATCGCAGAGTTGTTTAAGAATCTTGGGAATATGGAAGAGTGTTGTAAATTTTTACATGAGGCAGATGAAAGAGAACATCCTCAAGCTCCGGCATTGATCGATAAGTACTGTGCAGGTGAAGAAGGTCACACTCATTAGAAGGCTAAAACAAGAGATAGCTTCACTAGAATATTTTCCTTCCAATCGGGATCTGAATAATAGCCCAATCGATAAAATCCGGCTACACCAAAAGCAGTATTATCCAGTTTGTAGATATTGTTGATCGCAAGACCTGTTTCAATCAGTCCTCTTTCAAGTGTTTTGAAATCAACATTCTGGTGCTGACCCAAGGTCTGTGTCAGTTCTCCAATTCCGTAGGAGGCAAGAATGGCAATCTGTGGATCAAATTCCTCTGTTTTGAAGAGCAGGCTCTTGAAGTTATGTCTGAAGAATACATTGAAGTATCTATCGGAATAGAATTCATTGGGCCTAACAGTTTCAAAACTATATTCTGTGGCAAGCAGCAAACCGGAAGAGTAAGTACCCTCCGTTCTATATTGAAGTGTGAGTGGAATATTACCATTGATCATTCCCCCTTGCAACCTAATAGAAGACACACCTATATTCCTCCACAATATGCTATGATCGAACTTTAAGTCGAGGCGATCATAACCAAAATCCCCATCTAAAAGGTTCTTTAATCCTTTGGTATATCGAAACCTCAGAATAGGATATTTTGATTCAACCGGAAACCTTCTGCCAAACATTTCCGCATACTTCTCTTTATAAGAATAGCGAAGATCTATTGCCGCCGATGTATGGTTGAACTGATCAATGGGACTTATTACTCCCTCACTTGCATCTAAGAATAGATAGTCATTTGTGAATTGCCTGTCTTGCCGGTTACCAATAAAACTCAATCTGAAGTCGCGCATGGTATTCAGTGAGAAGTCGAAATGATAAGTTGCTATCTGATCCATTCTACTCACATACAACTTCTTTAGACCTTCATTACTTAAAGTAGGATACCTGTCATCCGTAAATTGTGTTCCACCACTTTCTATTACTTCTTGAGCATAACCAAACCTAAGGCGAAAATGATTCTTAGATTCCGGAGTCCACAAGCCATATCCACCATATTTCCATGCCTTGTCTTTTGTACCGTAGGCCCCATATCCACCTATTCTAAAGTTCCTAACCAATCTGTCATTGCTTTCCACTCCCAATCCTAATCGAGCTCCTTCATAATCGTTATAATCAAGTAATCTATTGAGTGGGAAATCAATCGGGCCCAAAGGAATATTTCCTCTTACCAAGGTTTCTGTTACTTTAAGGTAGCGATCCATATTTACCTCCTTTCCCACTGAATCAACCAATCGGTAGGTTTCTTCTTCCTTTTTATCCAGGGGAGACGATCTATTTATGGCCCAATAGGCTGAGTCCTGATAACCTGCCTTTGGGTCTACACTTAGAACCGTATTGCCAATTTCCCTTTTCGTCAGTTTTGAACTTAGATCGATATTTCTGATATAAGAACGACCAATCCCCACAACATCAAACTCATCAATATCTATGTTCTTGAAAACGATATCGGTATTGAGTTGAACGGGAAACCATTGCTTGCCTTCAATGAATTCATACTTCTGCTGGACCTTCAAATAGACATCCTCCTGATCTACCGGTTCAGCCTTCACAGACTGAATTGCATAGGTATTCGTATTGATCTGCAATTGGCCATACATGCCGTCGAAGTTCTTTCCTTTTCTGGGCTGAAATCGAATGGTGAAAATAGTGTCTGCTCCGTCATACAAGGTATCTTCTAGAACAAAGAGGTATTTATTGATACTTCCTTTACTGATCGGACTGAGATAATTTGAGCCAAAAAGACTTATGTAATTACTGTAGAAGGAAAATGATTGAAGTTGTGTTCCGATCAAGGAAAAGGAAGGATGTTCCAAACCGGAAACCCTTGATGCAACTACCACCTCCTTAGAAAGGTCGGGAGGAATATGATCTCTTTTGCTGACTGATTCCATCATGAACAAATGCATTTTTTGCAAGGTCTCATAGGCCTCACGTGTGTTGGAATCCAATAGATGTAATGAGTCCTTCTTAGAGGTAACAGTACTATCAAAGCTGCCGGTGAAAACTAGCTTATTGTATGATTCATAGCTAAACTCTGTTGATTTTTCAGGATTATTGAGATCCTTGTTCTTAACCGCCAACTCAATTAAACGGTGGGCAGGGTTAACACCCGGCAATATCTCAACTTCCGCTAATTTGAAATCCACTTGATCCATTTCTATCACTGGGTCATTGAGCAGATCAGGAGTAGCTACTTTAAGTTGCTTATAGCCTACATAGGAAAACTGAATACTATCAATGCTGTCATTTGAGTAGAGGCTGAACTTTCCATCAATATCAGTAGTAGTTCCTTGGTGACTTCCGGGAATGATCACATTGACAAAAGCCAAAGGCTTTTCACTCTCACTGTCAATTACTTGGCCACTGTATTGATTCTGTGCAGTAAGATCTTGAAAGAGAAAATGGATACATATTAGAAAAAGGATCACCCTCATGGAAGGCAAAAATATCATCTAATCTGAATAAAAGAAGATTGTCACTTACTTTTGGGTATGCCTTTCTATGTAAACGACAAAATTCAAATGATCAAAAGGTCGAGTCTTCGACGAGCATGGAATGCGCTGAAAGTTATCTCTTCCTATTATCTTTCAAGGTTGTTCAACTCCCCTAACCAGATGGGAATGCCAATGGCAATAGCTATTGAGCCAACAACAGCTTGTAATTTAGGTTGCCCTGAATGCCCCAGCGGGCTAAGATCATTCAGTAGGCCTACCGGAAATCTAAAGGAAGAATTCTATCAAAAAGTGATCGATCAGGTTTACAAGGACACTTTCTACCTTACCTTTTATTTTCAGGGGGAGCCATATATCAATCCCAACTTCTTAGAGATGGTTCAGTATGCTTCTGAAAAGAATATCTATACGGCCACCTCTACGAATGCGCACTTCCTCAATGATGAAAATGCCAGGAAAACTGTAGCATCCGGACTTGATAGATTGATCATCTCCTTAGATGGAACAACTCAGGAAGTATATGAAAATTACAGAGTGAATGGGCGTCTAGATAAGGTAATTGAGGGAACAAAGAATGTGATCAAATGGAAGAAGGAGCTGAAGTCCTCAACCCCTCATCTGATCTTTCAGTTCTTGGTTGTAAAGCCAAATGAGCATCAGATAGATGAAGTTTATCAATTAGCTAAAGATCTTGGAGTAGATGAAGTAAAACTAAAAACTGCCCAGGTATATGATCATGAGCATGGAAATCCTCTAATTCCCGAGAACGAAAAGTATTCTAGATACAAGAAGAATACTGATGGCACATACAGCATTAAGAACTCTTTGGATAATAATTGCTGGAAGTTATGGCATTCCTGCGTGATCACCTGGGATGGAGGAGTGATCCCTTGTTGTTTTGATAAAGATGCAACCCACCGACTAGGTGATATGAGTGACCTTTCTTTCAAAGAGATATGGCAAGGAGAAAGCTACAATCAATTTCGAAAGCAACTTCTCAAAGGCCGGGAGAACATTGAGATCTGTAAGAATTGCTCTGAAGGAACCAAAGTTTGGGCATAAGCAGATGGAGCTAGGAAGCAAGATGTAGGATCATAGATTTTGTTGTAACTTATAGTTTAAAACAAACTATGAACACAAAATCTATTGTACGACATAACTATAAAAACCTTGATATATGGCTATTAGGAATAAAGGTTGCCAGGGAAGTATATCAACTTGTAAAATCGTTTCCGAAAAGTGAAAAATATACACTGACCAATCAAATCTGCCGTTCTGCTGTCTCAATTCCAAGTAACATTGCTGAAGGATCAAGCAGGTCTCAAAAGTCTTTCTCTCATTATTTGACAATTGCTCTAGGTTCAGCATTTGAACTAGAGACTCAATTGATTATTTCAAGAAATAATGAGTATATCTCAATGGATCAATTTGATCAAATTCAGGGCCTAGTAAGCCGACTTCAAAAGATGATTTATAGGTTCAAATTGAAACAGTTATCCAGTCCTACTTCTTGATTCCTGGTTCCTGCCTCAAAAAATTAGACTTTCATGATATCTTCTTCCTTCGCTACTAAAATAGCATCAACTCTGGAAGAGTATTTATCAGTAAGCTCTTGGATACTTCCTACTACTCCTTTAGCTTGATCTTCGGACATGCCTTCTTTTTCCAGCTCTTTTACCTCATCGTTGGCATCCTTGCGAGCATTTCTGATACTTACTTTGGCATCCTCTGCTTCTGCCTTTGCTTGTCGCACTAGATCTTTCCTTCTTTCTTCTGTAAGTTGAGGAACACTGATGATGATCATCTCGCCATTGTTCTGTGGATTCAGGCCTAGGTTTGAATTGATGATAGCACGTTCAATTGGTTCCAGACTTGCTTTTTCCCAAGGATTAACGCTCAGTGTACGTGCATCCAAAGTGCTCACATTGGCAACTTGACCAAGAGGTGTTGGGCTGCCATAATAGTCGACATAAACACTATCCAACATATTTGGATTGGCCTTGCCTGCTCTGATCTTTGTTAGTTCTTTTTCCAGGTGGGCAATAGAGTTGCGCATTGATTCTTCTGCGCTTTCCAGTATGATGTCAATTTCCTCTTCCATGCTATCAATTTAGAGGCATGAAATTAAGCATTCTCAAAAAATTTATGCTATTCTTAAAACTCAACTAGAGTTCCAACTTCTTCAGCTCCGCTTACCACTTGTTTCAAGTTGCCCGGAGTATTCATATCGAATACTACAATTGGGAGCTTGTTTTCGTTGCAAAGGGTGAAGGCCGTGAGGTCCATTACATTCAGTCCCTTCTCGTAAACTTCAGAAAAAGAGATCTTATCGTATTTCACTGCATTGGAGTCTTTCTCCGGGTCTGCACTATAGATCCCATCTACTCTTGTTCCCTTTAAGATCACATCTGCTTCGATCTCAATTGCCCTAAGACTAGCAGCTGTATCAGTGGTGAAATAAGGGTTGCCAGTTCCTGCTCCGAAGATAACAACTCTTCCTTTTTCAAGGTGACGAACAGCTTTTCTTCTGATATAGGGTTCTGCGATCTGCTCCATTTTAATGGCAGTCTGCAATCTGGTGTAAACATCGATCTCCTCCAAAGCTGATTGCAATGCCATACTGTTGATGACTGTTGCCAGCATTCCCATATAATCGCCCTGAACTCTCTCAATTCCGCCATCTACAGCTTGAATCCCTCTGAAGATATTTCCGCCGCCAATAACAATGGCAACTTCAACTCCCATTTCTACAATCTCTTTGATCTCTTTTGCATATTGATTCAATCGATCGTGGTCGATTCCAAAGCTCTTATCACCCATCAGGGCTTCACCGCTAAGTTTGAGAAGGATTCTTTTGTATGACATGCAGAATATTTTTTACAAATTAAATAAAGATTGAAATAGGTAAAAGAGATTGGGACAAAAAAAAGAGAGAAGTAAACTTCTCTCTTTCAAATCATTTTATACTAGTGAACTACGTTTGAACTCTGTGACGGTTAAGTCTCCATCAACTGATTTCAAATACCCTTTCACATCCATCTTGTTATCGATGAAGTATTGTTGGTTCAACAAAGTATTCTCTTTGTAATACTTGTGTAGTTTTCCTTCAGCGATCTTATCAATGATCTGCTCAGGCTTTCCTTCTTTTCTAGCAAGTTCTCTTCCGATCTCCAATTCTCTTTCTTTGATCTCCTCACTTACAGAGTCAGCATCAAGAGCAACCGGAGCCATAGCAGCAGCTTGCATCGCAATGTTCTTTCCTGCAGTGATCACCTCTTCACCTGCTTTGTTCAAGCCAACCAGTGTAGCTGTTTTGTTACCAGGGTGGATGTAAGCAATAACAGATTCTGCAGATACAGTTCCGAAATCACCTAATTCGATCTTCTCACCGATCTTTCCTACTTCTTCGGTGATCTTTTCAGAGATAGTCATTTCATCGTTGAATTTCATCGCCTTTAAAGCTTCAACATCAGCAGGCTTATTTTCGATTGCAACATCAAGGATCCTTTTAGCTGTTCCAACAAAGTCGTCGTTCTTAGCAACAAAGTCAGTTTCACAGTTCAAGCTGATCAATGCACCGAATTTCTGAGATGCATCAGTTGCTGCAAGAACAGCACCTTCATTTGTATCTCTATCACTTCTTTTCTCAGCAACCTTCTGACCTTTCTTTCTAAGGATCTCGATAGCTTTGTCAAAATCGCCCTCAGCTTCTACTAGAGCTTTTTTGCAATCCATCATTCCTGCACCGGTTTGCTTTCTTAGTTTGTTAACATCAGCAGCAGTTATGTTTGCCATTTTTCTTTGAATTAAATTTTATAGTTCAGTTCAATTACTTAGCCTCAGCTTTAGCACTCTTCTTTGGAGCAGCTTTAGCTTTTGGCTCTTCTTTCTTTTCTTTTGCTTCTTCCTTTGCTTCAGCTGGCTCAGCTTTTTCAGCTTTTGCTTTATCAGCAGCAGCTTTGTTCTTAGCTTTTTCAGCATTTCTCTCTTCCAATCCTTCTTTCACTGCATTGGTAACTACCTCTAAGATCTTATCGATCGACTGAGCAGCATCATCATTTGCAGGAATAGGGAAATCAACGATAGTTGGGTTTGAGTTGGTGTCAACGATAGCAAAAGTTGGGATGTTCAATTTCTTTGCTTCAGCAACAGCAATGTGTTCTTTCTTGATATCAACTACAAAAAGAGCAGCAGGAAGTCTGCTTAGATCTTGAATAGAGCCAAGGTCTCTTTCCAATTTTGCTCTTTGACGAGTGATCTGAAGTCTTTCTCTTTTAGAAAGTACGTCGAAAGTACCGTCTTTCATCATGGTATCGATAGATGCCATTTTTCTAACTGCCTTTCTAATGGTAGCGAAGTTTGTGAGCATTCCACCTGGCCATCTCTCAGTAACGTATGGCATTCCGGTAGGAACAACTCTTTTCTCTACAACTTCTTTTGCTTGTTTTTTAGTAGCAACGAAGAGGATCTTCTTGCCCGACTTTGCAATTTGACTCATTGCGCTAGCCGCATTCTCTAACTTGACCGCCGTTTTGTTCAGGTCAATAATGTGGATCCCGTTCTTCTCCATAAAAATATACGGAGCCATTTTAGGATGCCATTTTCTTTTCAGGTGACCAAAATGTACACCTGCGTCTAATAATTCTTTTAGGTCTGTTTTTGCCATTTTAATTGTGTTTACATTCGAATAATAAATCAATGATCAAGTAGCAAGCATGAGTCTAGGCTCCAGATTCCAGATTCTAGACTCTCAATTGGTCTCAACCATTTTGATACTAAACACATCTCCTTTCGGTGATGGATTCCAGTATATAAAGAACGATCTTGTATAAAAAGCAGTACAGCTTGCGATTAACGCTTGCTGAACTGGAATTTCTTTCTTGCTTTCTTTTGACCCGGCTTCTTTCTTTCCACCATTCTTGGGTCTCTAGTCATCAAACCTTCTTTCTTCAAAGCAGGCTTGTTCTCAGCATCTATTTCAACTAAAGCTCTAGACATAGCCAATCTCAATGCTTCAGCCTGACCGGTAATACCGCCTCCGGAAATGTTTGCTTTTACGTCAAACTTTCCTTCATTCTCAGTTAATCCGAATGGCTGAGTAATTCTATACTGTAAGCTTACTGTTGGAAAGTACTCTTTGTAATCTTTTCCATTAACAGTAACGTTACCTTTTCCTTTGCTCAGGTATACTCTGGCAATAGACTTCTTTCTTCTACCGATAGTGTTGATTACGTCCATGCTTATTTATTAGTTGTATTCAATTTGATCTCTTTTGGCTTCTGAGCTCCAAATTTGTGCTCAGTTCCTTCAACTACATGAAGGTTGTTGAATAAAGCTCTTCCCAATCTGTTCTTAGGAAGCATCCCTCTTACAGCTTTCTCAACCAAAGCAACCGGCTTCTTCGCTAACAACTCAGCAGCAGTAATGCTTTTTTGTCCACCAGGATACTCAGAGTAAGAGATGTAGGTCTTCTCTTCCATCTTGTTACCGGTCAATCTGATCTTCTCAGCATTGATAACAATAACATTGTCTCCACAGTCTACATGAGGAGTGTAGTTCACTTTGTGCTTTCCTCTGATCATCTTAGCAACTTCAGAGGCTAAACGACCTAATGTCTGGTTCTCTGCATTCACCAAAACCCATTCTTTGTTAACGGTTTTGTTATTAGCAGAAACGGTTTTATAACTTAAAGTATCCACGGTATTCCTTCCTTTAACTTTATTCAGTATATATTACTCCCCAAAAATGGGGCTGCGAAGTTAGAACTAATTTTTATTTTAGGCAAGATGCAGGAGTAAAAAATACTCCATACAAAAAGAAAACAGGAGAGCCTTGACCCTCCTGTTATTAGTTTGATCTATTAACAGTTTGACTTAACAGAATTCGTCAAATGCTGCAGTTAGATTTTCGGCGATCATATCTGCAGGTCTTCCTTCAATATGATGTCTTTCTATAAAATGGACCAATTTGCCATCTTTGAACAATGCAATGGATGGAGAGGACGGAGGATATGGCAACATATATTTTCTCGCATGAGCAACTGCTTCAACATCTACTCCGGCAAACACAGTCGTAAACTTGTTAGGTGTTTTATCGTGCTTTGATGCCATGATCACAGCCGGACGAGCATTTGCTGCTGCGCAACCGCAAACAGAATTTACCATTACCAATACAGTTCCTTCTGTATTGTCCAATACATTCTCTACCTGATCCGGTGTTGTCAACTCCTGAAATCCAACATCAGTTAATTCAGCCTTCATAGGAGCTACCATTTCTTCTGGATACATATATATAAGTTTAAAGTTGCAAGTATAAAGTTTAAAGTGAGGTCACTTTAATTGAGTTGCAAAGTTAGTCAATGCAGTTGAGTAGATAAACAGTTGTGAGAGGAAAAGGTTTAGGGAAGGTTACTAGGTTTCAGTGGTTACTAGGTTGGCTAGAGCATGAAGGAAGGAGGACGAAAATAGAGGATCGAAGATGGTTTTGGTATCTGGGTTTTGGAATTGATTAGCAAAATCTAATCCTTATTTATCTTTTGCTTATTTGTTTCTTTGATTATTTGCTTATTTGTTTACCCTCTTTTCTTCTCAAAAAAGTCCTTCAATAACTGACTGCATTCTTCTTCCAATAAACCACCCTCTATTTTGGTCTTTGGGTGATATAGCTTTTTCAGATCCACCGAATCTTTTCTTTTCCTCATATCTTTTGCACCATACACCACACTTCCGATCTGTGCCCAAGCCAAAGCACCTGCGCACATCACACAAGGTTCAAGAGTGACATAGAGTGTACATTCATCTAGATACTTTCCACCCAAATAATCCGCTGCTGAAGTAATAGCTTGCATTTCTGCATGAGCGGTAACATCGTTCAAACTTTCCGTTAAATTGTGTGCTCTGGCAATCACCTGATCTTTCATCACCACAACAGCTCCAATTGGAATTTCATCCTTAGCTAAAGCAGCTTCGGCTTCCTTTAAAGCCTGTTTCATGAAGAAGGAGGGGTTGTAAGGGCTAATAGTCATATTTGTATGAAACAAGAGTCAAGAGCCAAGTTACAAGACTAAGAAATTTGATTGGATTTGAAACTTATTCTCTTGATTCTTGCTTCTTGCTTCTTGTCTCTACTTGGTTCTTCCTAATTTCGCAGCAAAATCTGAATTATGCTACGAACACACACTTGTGGAGAGTTGAGAATGGATCATATTGGTCAGGAAGTTCAACTATCCGGATGGATACAGAGATCACGGGATCTAGGAGGCTTGACCTTTATCGACCTTAGAGACCGATACGGAATCACTCAGCTTACCTTCAATATGGATGAAAACGCAAGCTTGTGTGAGGAAGCCAGAAAGTTGGGTCGTGAGTTTGTGATCCAAGTAAACGGCTTGGTTAGAGAGAGAAGCAGCAAGAACAAACAAATTCCTACAGGAGAGATCGAGATCGATGTGAAAGATATCAAGATCTTGAATGCTTCAAAAACTCCTCCTTTTACTATTGAAACAGAAACAGACGGTGGAGAAGAGCTTCGAATGAAATACCGCTACCTGGACCTGAGAAGACCTCCTTTACAGGATAAGATCATACTCAGGTCAAAGCTGGCACTTCAGATCAGGAACTATTTGGCCGGTGATGGTTTTATTGAAGTGGAAACTCCCTACCTTATCAAATCAACCCCTGAAGGTGCAAGAGACTTTGTTGTGCCCTCAAGAATGCATGAAGGACAATTTTACGCCTTACCACAATCGCCACAAACTTTCAAGCAGTTATTGATGGTTTCCGGCTACGACAAATACTTCCAGATCGTAAAGTGTTTCAGAGATGAGGATCTAAGAGCCGACCGTCAGCCTGAATTCACTCAGATCGATTGTGAGATGTCGTTCGTAGAACAGGAAGATGTACTAGCTACCTTCGAAGAAATGATGCGAAAAGTGGTAAAGGAGATCAAAGGAATTGAGTTAGCTGCTTTTCCAAGAATGAGTTATGCAGAAGCCATGGAAAAATACGGTTCCGACAAACCGGATCTGAGGTTTGGAATGGAATTCAATAACCTAAATGAACTAGCTAAAGGAAAAGGGTTCAATGTATTCGATCAATCTGAGGTGGTTCTGGGAATCAATGCTGAAGGTTGTGCAGAATACAGTCGCAAGCAATTAGATGCTCTCACAGATTATGTCAAAACTCCTCAAGTCGGTGCCAAAGGATTGGTCTATGTTAAACTAAATGAAGACGGAAGCATCAAATCATCTGTCGATAAGTTTTATTCTGCAGAAAACCTTCAAGAATGGGCTGACGCTATGGGAGCTAATAAAGGAGATCTGCTATTGGTACTTTCAGGAGAAGATGCACCAACTCGCTCTGCTATGAATGCACTTCGATTGCATATGGGAACTGAGCTCGGGTTGAGAGATAAAGATGTTTTTGCGCCACTTTGGGTTGTGGATTTTCCGCTATTGGAAAAAGATGAAGAGAGCGGACATTTTCACGCCATGCACCATCCATTTACTTCTCCAAAAATAGTAGACCTAGAAAAATTAGAATCTGCTCCGGGAGAAGTTAGAGCCAATGCCTATGATATGGTGATCAATGGGGTTGAGTTAGGAGGTGGATCCATTCGAATTGCCGACAGAAAAATGCAAGAGAAGATGCTTTCTCTTTTAGGATTTAGTGAAGAAGAGGCAAAAGCTCAATTCGGTTTCTTGATGGATGCCTTTGAATATGGAACTCCACCGCATGGTGGTATTGCTTTTGGTTTCGACCGTATCTGTGCTTTATTGGGTGGGACTGATTCCATTAGAGATTATATTGCTTTCCCAAAAAATAATGCAGGAAGAGATGTGATGATCGATGCGCCGGCCTTGATCGATGAGGAGCAGTTAGATGAATTGCATTTGAGGGTGAAAAAGAGTATTTAGAGTATTTAGAATACTTCGAATACTTGCAGTTTATTCCACAGAGATGCACAAAGAAGCACGGAGTTGCACTGAGAACGCACCCGAATTCAGTTTCCCGCCGTGCCTTCCTCCCGATTTAGTAGGGATGCGGCGGAAAAGCAGATCACACAGATTATCGCTGATAGATATTGAAGATAAGTCTTGACTCTTGGTTCTTAGTTCTAAAAGAAAAACCCCAAGCTGCATGCACAACTCAGGGTTATTCTTTAGTAAACTTTAGGTACTCTAGGCACTTCTTAATGCTCACTTCGAGACACCTCAGTGAGCAAGCTTTGAGCTCAAATCAAACTTTAGGCACTTCTTATAATGTTCCTCTCTTCTCTTGTTCTCTTTCAATGGATTCGAACAAGGCTTTGAAGTTTCCGGCACCAAAGCCTCTTGCTCCCATTCTTTGGATGATCTCAAAGAATAAGGTAGGTCTATCTTCAACAGGCTTGGTAAAGATCTGTAGCAAATAGCCTTCATCATCCGCATCGATCATAATGCCTAAACCTTTCAGAGTTTCAATGTCCTCTCTTAGTTCATGATCATGAGCGGCCAATCTTTCCGGCACCATCTTATAATACTCTTCCGGAGGAGTAGATAAGAACTCAACTCCTCTTTCTCTTAGCTTACTAACAGTGTTAATGATGTCATCTGTGGCAACTGCAATATGCTGTACTCCTGATCCTTCATAGAAATCCAGATACTCTTCGATCTGCGATCTTTTCTTTCCTTCTGCAGGCTCGTTGATCGGGAATTTGATCCTTCCGTTTCCATTACTCATTACCTTACTCATTAGGGCAGAGTATTCCGTATGGATCTGCTTGTCGTCGAAGGATAGGAAATTCACAAATCCCATTACATCTTCATACCACTTCACCCAAGTGTTCATTTCACCCCAGCCAACATTACCAACCATATGGTCGATGTATTTCAAACCAACCGGAGTAGGGTTGTAATCCGATTCCCATTCAACAAAGCCCGGCATGAATGTACCCTTGTAATTTTTTCGCTCAACAAACATATGCACCGTTTCACCGTAGGTATAGATCCCCGCACGCACAACTTCTCCGTGCTCATCCTTCTCAACAGTTGGCTCCATATATGACTTAGCTCCTCTTGAAGTAGTTTCCTTGTAGGCTTGTCTGGCATCATCCACCCAAAGTGCGATCACTTTAACTCCATCACCATGCTTTACAATATGCTCATTGATCGGGTTCTTAGAACTTAGAGGCGTGGTCAATACCAATCTGATCTTATCCTGCTTCAGAACATAAGAAACCGAATCCTTACTTCCGGTCTCCAATCCGCGATAAGCAAGAGACTGAAAACCAAATGCAGTTTTATAGAAATGAGCTGCCTGCTTGGCATTCCCCACATAGAATTCAACATAATCTGTTCCCAGAAGAGGCAAGAAATCCTCTGCTCCTTCAAAGATCTTTTCAAGACCGTAGTCTACTGATTTAACTTCTTTACTCATAGTTGATTGTTTTTGGTTGGTGATTAGAACCAAGAGTCAAGAAACAAGAGATAAGACTTAATCTATTAATGTTTCCTTAAACCCTGTTGTCATTCTCTGGAATTCAGTTAGCTGAGCTTCCAATTCTCTAAATTCCAATTCACTTATATAATTTCTATTTCTAGCTAATATGATTTGTGTTTCTAATTCAAACGAAGAACCCAGCGCAATATCTAGAAAGTTAGAAAAAGACCTGTTTGACCTGCTTGAACCTTCTGCTATATTACTCGATATTGATATTGAAGACCTATTTATTTGTGAGACTAATCCATATATTTCCTCCTTCGGAAATGTTTTGGTTAGCCTAAAAATTTCATCTGCAATAACAATTGAGTTCTTCCATATATCTAAGTTTTTATAATTGTGTCTGCTTTTCATTTTGACAATTGTTTGATTCCTTTATTAAGGTACAACAATAAATCAAACTCTTAGCATACATTTCTTTTCTCTTATCTCTTGTTTCTTGTTTCCCAAGTTACCCTACCCAAGATTTATAATATTTCCCATCATCCAATTTCATGGCTTCGTCGGTAAGCATTAAGGGCTTGAATGTATCGACCATAACAGCCAATTCTTCTGTTTCTTTTTGTCCCACACTTCTTTCGTAAGCACCCGGATGTGGTCCGTGTGGAATTCCGGCAGGGTGCAGACTGATGTGTCCGGCATCTATATCATTTCTGCTCATGAAATCTCCATCCACATAGTAAAGCACTTCATCTGAATCAATATTACTGTGGTTATAAGGAGCAGGAATAGATTCCGGATGATAATCATATAACCTAGGCACAAAAGAGCAGATCACAAAAGCACTCGTTTCAAACTGCTGATGTACCGGAGGTGGTTGATGAACTCTACCTGTCAATGGTTCAAAATCATGAATTGAAATGGCATATGGATAATTATAGCCATCCCACCCAACTACATCAAATGGATGAGTGCCATATATAAAATCATAAAGGATCCCTTCCTTCTTGATCTTCATCAAGAACTCTCCTTTCTCATCAAATGTCTCAAGATCCTCAGGGGTTCTAAAGTCTCTTTCACAATATGGAGAATGCTCTAATAATTGTCCGAACCAATTCCTATATCTTTTAGGTGTATAGATCGGATGATTCGACTCGACAATAAAAAGCCTATTGTCTTCAGTATCAAAATGGATCTGATAGATCATTCCTCTTGGTATCACAAGATAATCGCCATATCCAAACTTTATATTTCCCAAAAAGGTCTTTAGAACACCACTCCCTTTGTGCACGAAGATCACTTCATCTTGATCGGCATTCTTATAGAAATAATCTTTTAAAGATTCTTTTGGTGCCGCTAAAGTTATGGTTACATCACTATTGGTCAAGACCGGTTTTCGGCTATCGAGAAAGTCGTCTTCAGGCTTTACATCAAAACCTATCAACCTCTTGGAATGCATATTCTTCTCAACTGCAATATTGGGCATAGCGTTCTTTTGTCCCAAGATCTCTTTCACAATTGTTGGTCTGTGAAGGTGATACAATAAAGAGGACATACCATCGAAGCCGACAGTTCCAAACAACTGCTCATAATGCAGCGAACCATCTTTCTTCTTAAAGGTGGTATGTCTCTTATGGGGGATCTTCCCTACTTTTCTGTAGAATGGCATATCTATAGTTTTTCCTTAATTCTCTAATTCTTCTTTTACTTCTTCAAAGTAGATCTTTTTCAAATCCGGTCTTAACCGACTCTTGAAAACACTTTCTTTATCTCTCTTCTTACCCTTTCTCAATTTTCTCTGCTCATCAATTGGCAAGGCCGCTATCTCTTTGCACTCAGGAGTGCAACACCCATTGTACTTTTCAGCACATTCTTTACATTGAATAAAGAGCAAATGACAATCGTCGTTTGCACAGTTTGTGTGGTCATCACAAGCTTTGCCGCATTGATGACACTCCGCAATGATCTCATCTGAGATCCTTTCACCCAATCTCTCATCAAAAACAAAGTTCTTTCCTTTGAATTTGTTCTCCAAGCCTTCAGCTTTTACCTGTCGAATATAATCGATGATCCCACCATGCAATTGGTTCACATCATCGTAGCCCTTATGTCGAAAATAGGCACTTGCCTTCTCGCATCTTATTCCGCCGGTACAGTACAATAATACCTTTTTGCCTTTGTGTTCCTCAAGTATCTTCTCAACTTCAGGCAACTCCTCTCTAAAGGTATCCACTTCCGGACAAACTGCTCCTTCAAAATGCCCAACCTCACTTTCATAATGGTTACGCATATCGATCACTATGGAATTGGGATCTTGAAGCGCCTCATTGAACTCTCTGGCAGTAAGGTGCTTTCCAACATTGGTAACGTCAAATGTGCCATCATCCAATCCGTCGGCTACGATCTTGTTCCTCACCTTCAGTTTCAGTTTATAAAAGGACTTCCCATCGTCTTCCACTGCCCTTTTAATGGGCATATTCTCGAATATCTTTCTCCCTTGCAATCGAAGCATGAATTCTTCCCAATGATGCTCAGGCACACTCATCTGAGCGTTGATCCCTTCTTTGGCTAAATAAGTTCTACCAAAAACAGACAAATTGGTCCATTCCTCATAAAGCTCATCTCTCAGCAGGTGTGGATCCTCAATGATCACATATCTGTAAAAGGATATGGTCACCCTGTCGAAATCCTCTTCCATCAACTTTTGCTTGAGAACTTCTTTATCGTATTTGTTATACAAATCCATCTCTAATTCAATAGGAACGCAAAGTTAAGCAATTGGCAGATGCCTAAAAAATGACAATTGTCAGTTATTTCAATGGGTCAATTGAATGTTTATTTTTGTTCCCCTAAGTAAATTATTATGATCTTAATTATTGGAGCAGGAGGGCAAGTTGGACAAGAGCTAACTGCCAATCTTAGAGAAAAGCACGGCCGAGATAAGGTTGTTGCAAGTGATATCAGAGAAATAGAAGGATTGGACGCTCCTTTTGAAAAACTGGACGCCATGGATGGCAGCCGACTGCGAGAGATCGTAGACAAATATGGAGTCAAAGAAGTATATCACCTGGCAGCCCTATTATCTGCGACTGCTGAAAAGCAGATCAAATTTGCATGGGAGCTCAATATGCAAAGCTTATTTCATGTGCTGGAACTCGCAAAGGAAAAAGTAATCGATAAGATATTTTGGCCGAGTTCAATTGCGGTTTTCGGTCCAACCACTCCCAAGCAAAACACACCTCAAGAAACGGTAACCGAACCAACTACTGTTTATGGGATCAGCAAACTTGCAGGAGAAAGATGGTGTGAATACTATGCAAAGAAGTTCGGTGTAGATGTAAGAAGTATTCGCTATCCCGGATTGATAGGCTACAAGACCATGCCCGGAGGGGGAACAACAGACTATGCAGTTGACATCTATCATCAGGCACTTGAAAATGGAAGCTATGAATGCTTCTTGGAAGAAGGAACTTATTTGCCCATGATGTATATGGAAGACGCTATCAGAGCCACTATTGAGTTGATGGAAGCAGCCCCGGAGAAGATCAAAGTGCGTTCAAGCTATAATCTTTCGGCCATCTCTTTTTCACCAAAAGAAGTTGCAGAAAGTATTCAAAGAGAAATCCCCGATTTCACCATAAGTTACGCTCCAGATTTTCGACAGAAAATTGCAGAAAGTTGGCCTCAGAGTATTAATGACTCAAAGGCAAGAGAAGATTGGAATTGGAAGGAGAATTACAACCTTGATAAAATGAGTTCTGACATGCTATTGCATTTAAAGGCTCAAAAAGGTCTGAAATAAAGATTTTTATCTATTTTTAATTCCCCGTATCAGACCATATATGAGACGTCTATTATTTATTGCATTCATCCTTCTATTCAGTGTTACTGATCTAGCTGCCCAAGCTTATGAGTTACACAATGGAGATACTATAAATAAAGTAGTTTCAGGGAGAAGACAAGGTCAATGGATCGTTAAGGCAGACCCTCTAAAAGATTTTGATTTCAAGGAAGGTGCTGTTATTGAAGAAGGGGTCTATAACAACAGTCGCAAAGAAGGACTTTGGAAGACCTACTACCCAAATGGAAAGCTGAAATCTGAGATCACCTATGAAAGAGGTAGGCCAAAAGGGGCATATACCTTATATTATGATAATGGAAAGATAGAGGAGCAAGGCGATTGGGAGAGAACTAAAAATACCGGTGATTTCAAAAGGTATTACACAAACGGGAAAACTCAACAAGATTTTCATTTTACTGCAGAAGGAAAAAGAACAGGCGAACAGAAATACTATTATGAGAATGGTAATTTGAGACTGGAAGGAACCTGGAATGATGGTCAGGAAACCGGAGAGATGAGAGAGTATTATGAAAACGGTGACTTGATGTCTGTGAAGAAGTTCAACAATGGAGTATTGGACAAGGAAAGTGTTCAAGTCTACGCGCCTAAATCTCCTCAACAAGATCCCTTGGAAAGAGAGATCGAAGAAAGTGGAACCGATTTGAAAGTTACAGCCGGAAAGGAAGAAAAACCAAATCAAGGAGGTTTTGACGGAAACGGCTACAAAAAGCTTTTCAATAGAAACAAACAGATCGCCAAGGATGGAACCTTCTTGAACTATCGTTTAATGGATGGAAAACAGTACATCTATGATGACGATGGGATTCTGCAAAAGATCATGATCTTCAAAGGTGGCAGATACGTTGGTAATGGAGTGATCGAAGAAATCTAAGGTCAAATCTCAAAGGTCAGAGATCAATCTACAATATATCCCACTTCCCCCTTCTAACTTCTTGCTTCTATTTCGTTTCTTTGCAGACTGAATTTTGGATCTCATGAAATCGAAATTACATCTCTATAACACCCTAAGCAGAAAAAAGGAAGAATTCATTCCCAATGACCCAAATGTTGTCGGCATTTATGTTTGCGGTCCCACGGTATATGGAGATGCACATTTAGGTCATGCCAAGTCCTATATCTCCTTTGATCTGATCTATCGATACCTGCTTCATTTATATCCAAAGGTCAAGTATGTTCAGAACATTACGGATGTAGGTCACCTCACTGATGATGCAGATATGGGAGATGATAAGATCGCTAGGCAATCTCGCTTGGAAAAGGTAGATCCCATGGCTGTTGTAGAAAAGTATATCTATTCTTGCTTCAGAGATATGGATGCGCTGAATGTGAAGCGTGCAGATATTTATCCTAGACCATCCGGCCATATTCAGGAACAAATAGAGAGCATTGAGATCTTGATAGAAAAAGGCTTTGCCTATGAAGTGAACGGCTCAGTTTACTTTGATGTGAGCAAGTATGACGAAGATCACGATTATGGAAAACTCTCCGGAAGAACCATTGAACAATTAATGGATGGGGCTGCCAATAGGGAATTGAGCGGACAATCAGAAAAAAAGAATTCATTTGATTTTGCCTTGTGGAAAAAAGCGGAACCTCAGCACTTGATGCAGTGGAACTCCCCATGGGGTAAAGGCTATCCCGGCTGGCATATAGAGTGTACAGTGATGAGTCAGAAGTATTTGGGAGAAAACTTTGATATTCACGGTGGAGGGTTGGAAAACCAATTCCCACATCATGAATGTGAAATTGCCCAAGCTGAAGCACTTACCAATAAACCCTTTGCCAATTATTGGTTGCACAATAATATGGTAACCATCAACGGTCAGAAGATGGGAAAATCCCTAGGGAATGGGATCTTTTGCCACGAGCTTTTCAGTGGGGAGAACCATCAACTTGATCGGCCATATTCTCCTATGACCGTAAGATTCTTTATTCTGCAATCGCATTACAGGAGTACCCTGGACTTTTCCAATGAAGCATTGGAAGCAGCAACCAAAGGCTTGAATAGGTTGCAGTCGGGTTTAAAGAAGTTAGATGATTTAAAGGCAGATCCTAATGGAGAAGTTATAGTTGACGATTGGATCGAAAGTCTTTATTCAGCTATGAATGACGACTTTAATTCCCCTATTGTCATCGCCCAATTATTTGAAGGACTAAAGACCATCAATCAGATCGCTGAAGGGAAAGTAAAGATCTCAGAAGGAGAACTAAAGAAGTTTACTGATGCTTTCAAGCTATTCTATTACGATATCTTGGGCCTTCAGCTTGAAGAACAAGCAACGGCCGACAATGAGATCACCAATGAGTTAATGGACCTGATCATTCAATTCAGACAGGCAGCTAAATCAGAAAGGGATTTTGCTACAGCAGATAAGATCCGCGATAGATTGAAGGAGCTGAACATAGTGATCAAAGATCAAAAAGATGGTGCAAGCTGGGAATATGAGAATTAGAATACTCTTTATCTTATCAGTGGTCTTCCTTTTCGCTTGTGAGTCTGAAAAGAAAAAAGTTCCTGTGCAAAAAACTGCTCCTAAAAAGGAGATAAAGAAATTAAAGAAGCCTGCCTTCAGCTCTGATTCTGCTTATGCATTTATTGAGCAACAGGTGGCCTTTGGACCGAGAGTTCCCAATACAGAAGCTCATAGAAAAGCAGCAGCTTACTTATCATCTAAATTAGAGAACTATGGGTTAGAGCTCACTCAACAGAGGGCTGAAGTAATAGCATTCACCGACAAGACTCTAAACATTGTCAATATTATTGGGGAATATAGACCGGAGCTTCCCAATAGAGTTATGCTCTTTGCACATTGGGATAGCAGGCCGTTTGCAGATCAAGATACAACAGATAGAGACAAGCCAATTGATGGAGCCAATGATGGAGGAAGCGGTGTTGGGATCTTGCTGGAAGTTGCCAGACAACTTCAAATTCAACAGCCTGAAATAGGCGTTGATATCTTCTTTTTTGATGCTGAAGATTATGGTCAGCCCAGTAATGATATCAGAAAAAGAAAAAGAGGCACTTGGTGTTTAGGCAGTCAGTATTGGGCGGTAAATCCTCACAAAGAAAATTATCAACCCAACTATGGTATCTTGTTAGATATGGTTGGCGCTAAGAATGCCAGGTTCACCAAAGAATCGATTTCCATGTATTATGCTCCTGATATTGTAGATATGGTTTGGGATATAGCAGCACGACTTGGCCATGCAGGTCATTTTTCAATGCAACATACAACTCATGTGGGGGAAGACGACCATATGTACATCAACAAGATCGCAAAGATCCCAAGCATCGATATCATCCAATACGATCCAAGCACAAGGGTCTTTGCCCCTCATTGGCATACCCATGCAGATAATATGGATGTCATTGATAAGAACACTTTACAAGCAGTTGGTGAAACTGTTTTAGCAACCATTCTGGAGGAGGCAAAATAATTCTATTTCGCATAGATTGTTTTTCCCTTTTTACTAACTTACAGCTTCATTTTTTCACGCCCCTGAACTATGTCGGAAAAGAAAAAAACCCTTTGGTTATTAGATGCCTTTGCTCTTATTTATAGGGCACATTTTGCATTCAGTCAGAATCAAATGATCAACTCCAAGGGATTGAACACTTCGGCCATCTATGGATTTACCACCACCCTTTTTGATGTATTGAGCAAACAAGACCCAACACATATTGCCGTTGTATTTGACACTAGTGCTCCCACTGAAAGGCATGTTGAATATGCAGAGTACAAGGCAAATCGAGAGGAAATGCCGGACGACATTCGCTTAGCTATCCCCTATATTAAAAGGATCATTGAAGGATTTAATATTCCCATATTGCTATCAGATGGATATGAGGCTGATGACATCATTGGAACTTTAGCGAAGAAGGCAGAGAAAGAAGGGTATATCACCTATATGATGACTCCGGATAAAGACTTCGGACAATTGATCACTGAAAACATATTCATGTACAAACCAGCCCGTATGGGAAATCAAGCGGAAATCTGGGGTGTTAAAGAGGTATGTGAGAAGTTCGAGGTGAAGGATCCTTTACAGGTAATCGACTATCTGGGGATGAGAGGTGATGCCGTAGATAATATTCCAGGTATTCCGGGTGTGGGTGATAAGACAGCCAAAAAGTTCATACAAGAATATGGAAGCTTGGAAGGTTTGTTAGAGCATTCTAATGAGCTCAAGGGAAAGATGAAAGAGAAAGTAGAAGAGAACAAAGAGCAAGCTCTACTTTCAAAAAAGTTAGCGACGATCATAACCGATGTGCCCATTGAGTTTGAACCTAAGAAACTTCAGAGAGATCCAATGGACAAGAAGAAGCTGGAAGAAGTATTTGCTGAGGTAGAATTCAGAACATTGAGCAAAAGGATATTGGGAGAAGAAGTTAGCATTACAAGCAGCGGAACCGGTCAAATGGACCTTTTCAATACAGCATCCAATACAGAGGAAAATACTGAGCCTGAAGAGGTTGAATTGAGCGAATTCAAAACAATAGAAAATTCTGAGCATGATTATAAACTGCTAAAAACAGAAGAGGAGATCAATGAACTTATTGAGAGACTAAAAAGATCTGATCGTTTCTGTTTCGACACGG
>JAUIGQ010000156.1 GCA_030429925.1 Bacteroidia bacterium
TTTGGCTGTTTGTCTCCATATCTGCTTTCCAGCTTCTTCATCAGATCAGCCATATCCTTGTCGGCCTGCTTTTGCATTTCTTCTAAAAGGTAGAACAAACCACTTTGTCCGCCTTGAGGAATCTGAAATACATTAAGGATGGTGAACAAACAATCATCATCTCCTAATTTGTGTACTGCGAAATCAATAGCATGAATTGAGTTTTCTGAGAAATCGGTTGGTATTACGATGCTTTTCATATGAGTATTTTTACTGCTACCAATTTGCGAAATATCTGTCAGAAAAACTATGATATTAGTCAGTTTTGACCTTATTTCGAAAAATATAATATTGAAGCAATATAATGTTAAAGGACTATCTAGAACAATTCAGACTAAACTTCGAGGAGGGATTAGTTGAGGAGATCGAAAGAGAAGGAAAGCTAAAAAGCTTTAAGGAAGGGGAAGTGATCATTCAAGCCGGACAGCTCATAAAGAGCATTCCCATTTTGCTGGAGGGAATGATCAGGATCTACAGAATAGACGAGAATGGAGATGAGCTTTTGATGTACTTCTTGGGAGAAGGTGAGACTTGCGCCATGACCTTGAACTGTTGTCTAGGTCAGAAGAGGAGCGAAGTGGAGGCCGAAGCAGAGATGGATAGCACAGTGCTCTTTATTCCTGTTGAGCGCATGGAGCAGTGGAACCAGAAGTACACAAGCTGGAGGAACTTTGTTTTGGAGTCTTATCAAGAAAGGATGATGGAGTTGATCATGACCATCGATAAGATCGCATTTAGGAAATTAGACGAACGTCTGGTTGATTATCTAGAGCAAGAAGCCATGCTCAATGAGAAAGGAGAGATCCGCAAAACACATAAGGATATCGCCAGAGCTTTGAACTCTTCAAGAGTGGTAATATCCCGACTCCTAAAAAAATTAGAGAAAGAAGGCAGTCTTAAGTTAGAGCGCAATAAGATCTATTATCAAGGGATGTAACAAGTGTTACATTTTAGTGCTCAAAGGCTGCTTACTTTTGTCCTGAATTATGGAAATAGTTGGATATATAGCAGCAATGGTAATAGGAATCGTCCTCGGATTGATCGGAGGAGGTGGATCCATTCTTACTGTTCCCGTTTTTGTATATCTATTAGGCATAGACCCAATTCAGGCAACTGCTTATTCATTATTCGTTGTTGGACTTACTGCCCTGACCGGTGCCATCAGGAATATGCAAAAGGGCCTGATCAATTTCAAGGTTGCCATCTACTTTTCCATACCGGCCTTTATAGCCGTTTATATTGCCAGAAAATATGTAATTCCCGCCCTTCCTGATACACTTTTCTCTATCTCAGGTATAGAGGTAAGCAGAGACTTCGGGATCATGATATTTTTCGCCATCATCATGCTTTTAGCGGGGGGTTCCATGCTGAAGGATCGAAGGACGGAGGTCGATGGACGAAGAAAGGATGTCAAGTTTAAAGAATTTTGGATCGTGCTTGAAGGATTGGTGGTTGGTTTCATAACCGGGATCGTGGGAGCGGGAGGAGGATTCTTGATCATTCCTGCCTTGGTATTGTTAGCAGGGTTGGAAATGAAAGTGGCGGTGGCAACTTCCTTGTTGATCATTGCAGTTAAGTCACTGATCGGATTCATGGGGGATGTACAAAACTTAAGTATTGATTGGATGTTCCTCTTAAAATTCTCGGCTTTTTCTATTGTCGGGATATTTATGGGGATCAAACTGAATCACTATATTGATGGAAGGAAATTGAAAAAATCCTTTGGTTGGTTTGTCCTTCTAATGGCAGCTATTATTATTTACAAAGAAGTAGGAGTTTAGAGAAGGGTGGCTTCGAGAGCCTCAGCCACCAAAAGATAAATGCGGAAATTGTAAGAACGCTGCCTGAGGCTCTCGAAGGCAGCTGATTAGGGAAGCTAAAAGAAACTAGAAACAAGAAACAAGAAACAAGAAACAAGAGATAAGAGATGAATACTAGAGACTAAAAATTATGAATATTTGACCTGAATTGAGAACCGTCTTGACTCTTGGTTCTTAGCTCTTGTCTCTAACAAGATTTTTGACATTAAAACAATAGAATAATGAAAATAGAACAAATTTATACCGGATGCCTTGCACAAGGCGCATACTACATCGAAAGCGAAGGAGAAGTAGCAATCGTTGACCCTTTAAGAGAGGTTGAACCTTATGTGAAGAAAGCAGAAGAGAATGGAGCGAAGATCAAGTATATACTTGAAACACACTTCCATGCAGATTTTGTGTCAGGCCATTTGAGTCTAGCAAAGCAAACAGGTGCGGATATTATTTACGGACCTACAGCTAATCCATCCTTTGATGCGGTGATCGCTGAAGATGGACAAGAATTCAAGCTGGGAAAGATCACCTTGAAGGTGTTGCACACTCCAGGACATACCATGGAAAGCTCAACTTATCTTTTGATAGATGAAAATGGGAAGAACCATGCGATCTTCACTGGAGATACTTTGTTCCTCGGAGATGTAGGTCGACCAGATCTTGCTCAAAAGGCAGCCAGCATGACTCAAGAGCAGTTAGCCGGAATGCTCTACCACAGTTTAAGGAACAAGATCATGCCTCTGGAAGATGAGGTGATCGTATATCCTGCTCATGGTGCAGGTTCTGCTTGTGGAAAGAATATGATGAAGGAGACAGTGGATACTCTTGGTCACCAAAAAGAGATCAACTATGCCTTGAGAGATATCAGTGAAGAGCAGTTCATTAAAGAAGTAACAGATGGCTTATTACCTCCTCCTGCATATTTCCCTTTGAATGTAAAAATGAACAAGGAAGGGTATGAGGATATAGATGATGTATTGGCAAGAGGAGGAACGGCAATGAGTCCTGACGCCTTTGAAGTAGCTGCAAATGAGACGGGAGCTATTGTGCTGGATGTAAGAAATGAAGCAGAGTTTGTGAAAGGACATATTCCAAGATCCATTTTTATCGGATTGGATGGACAGTTTGCTCCTTGGGTAGGAGCCTTGATCAAAGACGTGGAACAGCCAATTCTATTGGTTGCTCCTGAAGGAAGAGAAAAGGAAGCAGTTACCAGATTGTCTAGAGTTGGATTTGATAAAACCTTTGGATTCCTTAAAGGTGGAATTGAAGCCTGGAAACAGGCGGGAAAAGAACTTGATCAGATAGAATCGATCAGTCCTGAAGAGTTTGAAAAGAGAAATGAAGCCAATGCCCTGAACATCTTTGATGTGAGAAAATGTACTGAGTATGACAGCATGCACATCGTTGATGCCAACAATACACCATTGGATTATCTCAATGATCATTTAGCTGAATTTCCTCAAGACGATCAGTTCTATGTTCATTGTGCCGGTGGCTACAGATCGGTGATCGCCGCTTCTATCTTGAAGAGCCGAGGATATCACAATCTGGTGAATGTTGAAGGTGGGTTCTCTAAAATGAAGGAATTAAAGACCGTAAAATTAGAAGCCACAGCAGCAAAGACTGCCTAGTACAGAATTGAAGTAAGAAGGACCACTCTAGATCAACCTTTAATCTTGATCTGCAGTGGTCTTTTTTTGTTCGTATTTCAAAAAGGTGTGAAAGCTCTTTGAAGAGCTTAATTGTTTTAATCGACTTCCTTTTTTCAGCTTGATCTGATTAGGATGGTTGGTCACTATGTAGAAGGAGTTTTTATTTCTTTTCAGTGAACTGAAGGTCTCTTTGGATCTTGCATATGGAACATAGGAGATGCCCAAATGATCTAAATACTGAGGTATTCCTTCTTCTCTGCACCCAAGAATGATCAATGGTAGATCTTTCTCTCTCATTTCTTGGAATTCCTTGCTGGCTTTAAGGGGGAAGTAATGTGCGTTGTAATATTGATGATAGAGGTACTGCCGACTTCTGCCATGTTCAATATCCTCAGCAATAGTTCTGTTGATGGAACTTAACTCTGAATAGAAACTAAAAGTTAGATATGCGAAGAACAAGACATAAAAGATCGCATAGCTCAGCTGGTTTCTTCTCATCTCAAAGTAAGATTGGATCACAACGGTTAAGCCGATAGCGGAAATAGGGAAGAGTGGTACAAATGTTCTCAATGGTGCTTGATCGCCCCTGGCATATGAGATAAAGACCGATAGAAAGGTAATAGAAATAACAAGGAACAAATAGACCCTATTCACCTTCCATTTTCTGTAAAGAAAGATCAGACAGAAAAGAAAAAGAAGGAAGACCAAATGTCTGCCTGATAGAATGGCTTCTTTCAAATGGGGAATATAGAACTCGATCTGCCATTGCAAGAAAGGACTGGAAATGTGAATGAACTCCCCATTCAATAGGTCATCAAGCACCGGCAAATAGAGCAGAAAGATGAGCTTTGCATTAGATACTCCAATCAGGGTAAATTGCTTGAAGCTTTTCCATCTGTCTTCTTCAGTAGATCTAATACCTTCTCTTAAATAGTAGAAAAACCAAAAGAGGGAGAGAATGAAAATAGGGGTGAGGTTGGTTGGAATTGAATACACTCCCAAGCCGGAAAATACAGTAAGCGCAACTAGGTTCTTCACCCTTCTTTTCTTGTGGAAAGCAATCGATTCAAAGACCGATAACAGAAGCAATAAGGAGCTAAGTCCATAGCCTCTGATCTGCAAAGCAAAATTGAAATAGGGGATGCTTGTCGCAATGAGCAAGAGAGAAACAAAGACAAAATTAGCAGAGAAGTATTTGTTCCCATAATGATAGACAGCTGCCAACAATCCTAAACAGAATAGGTAAGGCAGCAGTCTGATCAGATAAGGTGCTTCCATTAAACTACCCAGATCTGAAATACCAATCAGCTTCAAATAGATGTTAGAGAGTAGACTGAAGAAGATATGATTGTTGGGAACGTGGTAATCTGTAACGGTCTGACCAAGGGGAACAAGAATGAAATGTTCCAAGCTGTAGATTTCATCTCCCCAAAAATCTTGATCGATCCTAAAGAGATAGTGGATCGCAATCGACAATAGAACAGCCAGGTTGATGATCCTATATTTACTCAGAGGTCCTTCTTCCATCCACACTAAAATAAAAAAGATCGGTCATGCAAGCATAACCGATCTCCATTTACCTTAATTCATCAATTGACATCTGACCCTTCGACTCCCTGCCTGCCCTCCTTTCGGCGGGGGCGCCCGGCAGGCACGGCGCTCAGGGCGACGCATCTGACATTTGACAATTTACTCTACTCCGTGCATTAACTTCTTTAATGGCTTGTTAAGCACAGCGATCAAAATTGCCATAGCAATTAGCACATAAACAATCGTTGAGAAGATATCTGTGTCCTTGGCCACACCTTCGGCAAGACTCAGACTTTCGCCACTATCACTATGTCCTC
>JAUIGQ010000157.1 GCA_030429925.1 Bacteroidia bacterium
CAAGGTCGCCTTCGAATTCTAATCCTGCTCTATTGAATATTGCAGCAATTTGAATAGGGGAGGGAAGCATAAAAGAGAAATCCTCTTCAACTTCTTCAGTTACTACTTCTTCTGTTGCCGTTGAGTCTTGTTGAGCTTCATCCTCTGTTGATTTCTTTGGTTCCTCAGCGCAAGAACTGATCAAAAATGCCCCAATCATTAGAAGCCCGAAATATTTGTTAGTTATTTTCATCATTTGTTGCTAAAGCTAGTTTTGGTTTTGTTTATTCGCTTGCTTCCTCTTTTTCTTTTTCAGTAATGAATGTTAGCTGATAACCGAGGATGAATACCAGACAACCACCTTCTTTCTCTCCTTTTGCAGCAGGAACAAGGTAGTTTACATACAACTTCTTAGATTTCTTAGGCTCAAAGGTGATAATATCATCTTCCATACCTTCAGAACTAAAGATGGCATCTCTTCCAGAGTGCTCTTTGTCCTTGTCGAAGATCTTGATCTCAACATTTTTAGGAAGATCTGATCTGTTAAAGACCATTCTATATTTCTCTCCTTTAAAGAGTGGTACCTCGATCTCTTTCCTCTGCGGTTTGTAATCATAAGTAATGATACTAACCTTTGAAGAAGAATAGTAGAAAGGGTTTAGCTCTGAGATACCAGCTTTTTTAAGAGCTTTGGAGTCGCACTCTACACTGTCTTCATTATAGATCTTTTTTGGAAGATCCACAGATGTGATAGACAAGGTAAATAGTGCCAACAATAGGTAGATACCGATTTTCTTCATAGAATTATTGCGATTTGGGCGCTAAGATAATAATAATTGGTCATTGTCGTAGCTTCTATTCAATTTGTCAATTCCTCAATGTTTTCAGTCGCTCAGAGATGATTGGTCAGAAATTTCTCCATGGATCTGTAAAAATCAAACCTGTTTTCTTCGTTTGAGAATCCATGGCCTTCATTATCCTTGACCAAATATTCAACATCAATTCCTCTCTTTCTCATGGCTTCTACCATTTGGTCGGATTCAGACTTCTTAACCCTAGGATCATTTGCTCCTTGAGCGACTAAAAGCGGCGCTTTGATCTTGTCTGCCTGCAATGCAGGTGAATACTTCTCTAACATTTCTTTGTCCTTTTCAGGATGGCCCACCATCTCGTAGAGCATTTCTAAATAGTTTTCCCAATAGGGGGGAATGGTTTCCATGAAGGTAAATAAATTGGAAACTCCCACATAGTCGATACCGCATTTGTATAATTCAGTATTGAATGCCAATCCGGCTAGGGTTGCATATCCACCATAGGAACCTCCATAGATCCCTATCCTATTTGGGTCTGCAATACCTCTGTCTATTAGCCATTGAGCCCCATCTGCAAGATCATCTTGCATCTTTTGTCCCCATTGCTTGAAGGAAGCTTCTAAGAATGTCCTGCCATATCCGGTTGATCCTCTAAAATTGATCTGCAATACCCCATAACCTCTATTGCAGAGAAACTGCACTTCAGAGTTGAAACCCCAGTAATCTCTGGCCCATGGTCCTCCATGTGGATTCACAATGATGGGAAGCTTTTTGCCTTCCATATTCACAGGCAGGCTCAAATAACCATTCAGCACCAATCCATCCCTACTCTTGAATTGTATGGGCTCCATTTCGGCCATTTCCTCTTCCTTTATCCAAGGACTGATATCTATCAACTTCTTTAGCTCATCTTTTTTAAGATCGTAGAAATAATAAGCTCCTCTGCTTTTGTCATTGTATGTGCGAAGAATAAATTGATCTTCCGCTTTTGTCGAGTCTGCGATACCAATATGATATCCCTCAAATTGCTTCTCCAGCTTGGTGTACCAACTTTCCACTTCTTTGTCCACAAACTCTTTGTGCGACTTAGCAGTGATATAACTATAATAGGTCAGTCGCTTATTCTTCTTGGAATAGGTTATGGAAGATACATCCACTTCCTGATGATCAAATAGTAATTCCTCTTCTTTACTTATAGGATCAAAGATCACTGCTGCTGCTTTGTCCCTGCCTATATTCGATATAGAGTATAGCTTTTCGTTATCAAAAGTGAAAAACTGCGGACTCATACTTTCTTTGAAATCTGTGGTGAGTATTGTTTCGAACTCCTCCTTTTCAGAATTGCGAAATAGAAGTGAAGTGTTAACCCCATCAGTAGCTGTAGCAACCCTTAGTTTACCTTCATGATCACACATCCATGAACTGATATTTCCCGGATTCTCTGCCAATAGTTCCAGTTCCCCGGTTTTGATATTCAATCTATACGGGTCGTGAATTCTAGGATCCCTTTTGTTCAAGCCTACCATGATATAATCCTCTTGATCTTCAAGATCATCGATCAGGTGGGTTTGAACTCCTTCGAATTCAGTTAGTGGCAGTTCGTTATTACCGTCAAGGTCTATTCCGTATAAACTGTAATTCTCATCACCCCCTACATCCTTTAAATAAAGGATCCTGCTATTGGTAGCCCATGTATATCCGGCAATATCCCTTTCTTCAACTGAGGTGATCCTGGCAGATGAATCATTTCCGATCTTCTGCACAAAAATGTTCATGCGACTCTTGTATGGGGCCATATAAGAAAAGTGCTTTCCATCGGGGGATATTTGGAAGCTGCTTTTTTCAGGATTTTTGAAAAAATCTTCCAAAGGAATTTGTCGAATTGGGTTTGACATCTAAACAGAATTTGATCTTATGGGTTAATGAACAAAGGTAGGAAAGGAGAGTGGAGTTGATTTTGTTTTCTTCCGCTCATGTAATTATTTGCTTACACTATAAGTCTTTCCTTAATTTCGACCCTTCAAAATTTTTATTATGTCTAAAAGATCAATTTTCTTAAGTCTTGTTTCTTGTTTCTTGTCTCTTGCCTCTATTGCCCAATCAACCTATTGGCAACAAAGAGTTGAATACACCATGGATATTACCATGGATGTAGAAGATCATCAATTCAAAGGAGATCAAAAGCTCAAATACACCAATAATTCTCCCGACACATTAGATAGGGTGTATTTTCATTTGTATTTCAACGCCTTTCAAAAAGGAAGTATGATGGATGCTCGTTCGAGAAGTATTCAGGATCCGGATAGAAGAGTTAGCGACAGGATCATGAATTTAAAGGAAGATGAGATCGGCTATCAGAAGATCAATTCTCTAAAACAAGACGGTGCTGAACTTCAATATGAAGTAAGTGGCACTATCCTGGAGGTGAAATTGGATAAGCCAATTCTACCAGGACAGACTACACTTTTTGACATGCAATATGATGCTCAGATACCGCTGCAGATCAGAAGATCAGGAAGGGATAATAGAGAAGGTATTGATTACTCCATGACCCAGTGGTATCCTAAAATGGTGGAATATGATATGGAAGGATGGCATCCAAACCCATATATAGGAAGGGAGTTCCATGGAGTTTGGGGAGATTTTGATGTGACCATCCATATTGATAATAGATATATGATAGGTGCAACGGGTTACCTTCAAAATGCTGCTGAGATCGGAATGGGATATGCCGGACCGGTATCGAAGAATGAAGATTCCAAGCAGGTTCAGGAGAGCAAGATCAACAGCTGGCATTTTGTAGCTCCAATGGTACACGACTTTGCATGGGTAGCTGATCCTGATTATACTCATACAACCATTGAATTGGACAACGGAACTGTTTTGCACTTTCTTTTTCAAAAGGATTCCAACACAACCAACTGGGATAAGTTGCCGGAATATGCCAAGAAGACCTTTGAGATCATGAACAAGGATTTTGGCTTATACCCTTATAAGCAATATACGGTAGCCCAAGGTGGAGACGGTGGCATGGAATATCCAATGATCACCTTGATCAGCGGAGAAAGAAGTTTGAGGAGTTTAGTGGGAGTCACTGTTCATGAAGCCAACCATTCTTGGTATCAGCATTTACTGGGAACCAATGAAGCTCAATATGCATGGATGGACGAAGGGTTCACTACCTATGCCTCTGAGTACGTGATGAATCAATTGTTCGATAAGTATACTCCTCATAAGGGAAGTTACTCTTCTTATTTCAGATTGGTAGAATCGGGATTACAAGAACCATTGACCACACATGCAGATCACTTCCATACGAATAGAGCATATGGAGTTGCAGCTTATTCAATGGGAGATATTTTCCTTCATCAGCTATCTTATGTGATCGGCACAGAAACCTTGATGCAAGGAATGAGAAGGTATTTCAACGAGTGGAATCAAAAACATCCAACACCCAACGATTTCATCAGAGTGATGGAAAAGGTTAGTGGTATGGAGCTAGGCTGGTACCTAGAACAGTGGATAGAGACTACGAATACCATTGATTATGGAATTCAAATGGTTCAAGCTGATGAGAAACAGACCAATATTAGATTAGAGAGAATAGGTCGTATGCCAATGCCATTGGATATTGAGGTTGTATTGAAGAATGGGAAATCAAAGTATTACAACATTCCATTGCGAATTATGAGGGGAGAGAAGAAGGCAGAAGAAGGAATGAAAGATTACACTGTAGTAGAAGATTGGCCATGGACTTATCCTCAATATGAACTGAAGATCGATGTTGAATTGGATGATATTGAAAGCATAGAGATAGATCCATCAGAAAGAATGGCTGATGTGGATAGAAGTAATAATAGCTACCCTGTTAAAGCCGGCATTATTTTCCAGTCGAAATAGTAGGCGTACCTTTGCAAAGTGAATAAGAGGCGAAATATATTTTTTGGGCAACTGCTGCTTTGCTGCTTTGCTATTACTCTTATTCCTTTCGAGAGCTTTCACCACCATGAATGGGAAAGCGAAGTTTGTAATGAGAATGAGATCCACTTTGCCAATCATGCCATAGATTGTGACTTGGCAGATTTCTTTCTCTCTAAGCAGCTTCGGCCCGGATATACAGAATCAAGACAACAATCATTTCTATTGGCAGAATATCTTCTGCCGTCTCAAGAAGAATCACAGATCTCGGAGACTTCCATCCTCCGGTTGAGAGGTCCCCCTCAATTAGCTTAACGGTATTATCCAATTTCTAAGCTAATTGAATTTATATGCACAAATTCTTTCTGGGGTTGTGTTTGATCTGTTTGTTTTCAGTTGAACTGAATGCTCAGGTTGAATGTAACCTCCGTCTATATGGCACCATTGCAGATGAGCATGATGGTAGCAGATTAGCTTATGCAAACCTTGTCATTATTGATTCCAAGAACAATAGATCTGGGACATCGGCTGATGAAGAAGGGTTGTATGAGAAGGGTGATCTATGTCCCGGAAGTTATACCATCATTATCAGTCACATTGGATGCATCC
>JAUIGQ010000158.1 GCA_030429925.1 Bacteroidia bacterium
TAGTAGGTTCATTTTCTTTTACTTTCTTTTCGCTTGATCGAAAAGAAACAAAAGATCAAGGCTGCGTTTAAATTTCTTGAATTACTCAGCTACATTCCACTAGCTCACCCCAACTCGCAAACACCATTAACCCTCCCGATTAAATCGGGAGTGATGGCTGTGCTCAAACAAGGGTTCGCTTACGCTCCATTTAAGCTGGTAATTCTTCAAATTCAAACGAGGCCGATCCTATCATGCCAAAGGCATGATAAAGTGCGCAAGCAGGAGCCATCAGCGAGCCGGCGTGGGATGTGAAACGATCATAGTTTGTTTGCACCAGCAAACTAACTATGGAGTTCATGAACACCTATAAAAATTAATAATGCCGTGAACTAATGGACAAATGCTTTGAAATTCATTAAAGGCGCTTGTCGTTTGTCCGCTGAAAGCGGACCTACTTTAATAGAATTTCTTGCATTTGGACAGAGAGCGAGGAAGCATAGATGGTTCCTTGATTTTTTTCCTTCTTTTTTTATCAAGAAAAAAAGAAGATAGAAAATCAGACAAAAGAAAATGCCTGCCCATCAATTGTCGGGAACAGAGATGAATTGATATTGAATTGTTCAAGATCATTCTCAACCAAAATTCTAAAAGCTGAACTTGAAAAAGAACCTTCATAGAATATTATTTTTACAAAATGATCCTTCCACCTTTAGCTGAACGAATGCGCCCCAAAAATCTCGACGATTATGTCGGTCAGAAACAACTGATCGGAGAGGGTACAGTCTTGCGTAAGCTGATCGAAAAGGGTCAGATCCCCTCCATGATCCTATGGGGTCCGCCGGGCACAGGTAAAACTACACTGGCTAAGATCATTGCAAACTATACGGAAAGACCTTTCCATATTTTAAGTGCCATCAATTCCGGAGTTAAGGATGTAAGAGAAGTTATCACTAAAGCAAAAGGACAACAATTCTTTGGCAGTAACAATCCACTCTTGTTCATAGATGAGATCCATCGTTTCAGCAAATCTCAACAAGACTCGCTTTTGGCAGCAGTGGAAGACGGTACCATTACTTTGATCGGAGCTACTACTGAAAATCCATCTTTTGAGGTGATCTCGGCACTACTTTCCAGATGTCAGGTCTACATTCTCGAATCCTTGGGAAAGGAAGATCTCCTAGATTTGGTGAACAGGGCGCTCAAGGAAGATGAGAAATTAAAGAAGTTGAAGGTAAAGCTGAAAGAAGAAGATGCTTTGCTTCGGATGTCGGGAGGGGATGCTCGCAAACTGCTGAATTTATTAGAACTCACCATAGATCAGCAAGAAGGGGAGAAGCTAGAGATCACCGATCAAAAAGTAAAAGAAGTAGCCAAGCAAAGCATGGCCCGATATGATAAAGATGGGGAACAGCATTATGACATCATCTCCGCCTTTATCAAATCCATCAGAGGGTCTGATCCCAATGCAGGACTCTATTGGTTGGCGAGAATGATAGAAGGAGGAGAGGATGCCAAATTCATCGCCAGACGATTGCTCATCCTCGCTTCAGAAGATATTGGAAATGCGAACCCTACCGCTTTGGTTATTGCTAACAATTGTTTTCAGGCCGTGAATGTGATCGGTTGGCCGGAGTCGAGGATCATCTTGGCACAATGCGTTACTTATTTAGCTTCTTCACCTAAAAGTAATGCGGCTTACCATGGAATTATTGAGGCTGAAAGGGAAGTTAGGGAGAGTGGTAATTTATCCGTGCCTTTGCCTTTGCGAAATGCCCCTACCAAATTGATGAAGGAGATCGGCTATGGAGAAGAGTATAAGTATGCCCATAGCTTTCCGGGAAACTTCGTTACGCAAGAATATATGCCGGATGAGATCAGTGGAAAGAAATTCTACGAGCCGGGGGATAATGCCAGAGAGGCGGAATTAAGGAAAAGATTGAAGGCCTATTGGCAAGAGAAATACGGTTATTGATGCCGCTGAGCGGCATCAGAAGCTAGAACTAAGAGTCTAGAATCTAGAGTCAAGATTCTAACTTCTTAATTGAGATTTATATTTGAACATTAGTATCAAAAAGCTACTTTTGAGGTTCCAAAAAAAGATACAGCAATGAGCGTTTTAGTTAATAAGGATTCAAAGATCATAGTACAGGGTTTTACGGGAAGTGAAGGAACATTTCACGCCGGACAAATGATCGAGTACGGTACCAATGTAGTTGGTGGTGTAACACCGGGAAAAGGTGGGCAAGAGCATTTGGGAAAGCCTGTTTTTAATACAGTTCAGCAAGCGGTGAAAGAAGCCGGAGCTGATACTTCTATCATTTTTGTGCCACCTCCCTTTGCTGCTGATGCTGTAATGGAAGCTGCTGAAGCGGGAATTAAAGTGATCATTTGTATCACAGAAGGTATTCCTACCAAAGATATGATCACCGTAAAGAATTATCTAAAGGATAAGGATTGCAGATTGGTCGGACCTAACTGTCCGGGTGTGATCACTCCAGGAGAAGCAAAAGTGGGCATCATGCCGGGCTTTGTATTCAAGAAAGGAAACATTGGGATCGTGTCAAAATCAGGAACACTTACCTATGAAGCTGCTGATCAAGTGGTAAAAGCGGGCATGGGAATTACTACTGCAATTGGTATTGGTGGTGACCCGATCATCGGTACTACAACCAAAGAAGCAGTTGAATTATTGATGAACGATCCGGAGACAGAAGGAATTGTAATGATAGGTGAGATTGGAGGTTCTATGGAAGCCGATGCAGCTCATTGGATCAAAGAGAACGGCACTAAGCCGGTGGTTGGATTTATTGCAGGACAAACTGCTCCGGCAGGAAGAACCATGGGACATGCAGGTGCAATTGTAGGAGGAGCGGATGATACAGCAGCTGCTAAGATGAAGATCATGAGAGAGTGCGGTATTACTGTTGTTGAATCTCCAGCAGTTATAGGAAAGACCATCGCTGAGTTGATGGGAGTGAATGCTTGATTAGAATCTAGAGTCTAGAATCTGGATTCTGGACATTAAAATTGTTATAAATAAAAACCCTGAAGTAGATCAAGATCACTTCAGGGTTTTCTTTTTTATTAATCTAGACTCTAGGTTCGAGACTCTAGACTCTAGAATTTAGTTCTTCATAAACTTCTTAGTCACCTTCTCATTTCCTTCAGTAGTTCGCAACTCAAGGAAGTAGATGCCACTTTCAAGTCTTTGAATGTTGATCCTATTGCTGGGTCCCAATTTATCTTCCATGACCAACTTTCCATTGTTATCATAGATCCAGACATCATTGGTGAACATATTTCTCCTATGTTCAACAACTAGATATTCATCAGCAGGACTCGGATATATACCGATCTTGGTTGATTCAACAGCCTCTGTGATGCCCGTTAGATTGTAGGTAACTGTTAATATTGGTCGCTGAGTGCTGGTAGCATTTTCTTTGGAAACCATTCTTTTTGCTGAACCATTAGTCGACTCATTTCCCAGGATCACCCAGCCATTATTGGAAACAGTACCGTTTGCCCATCCTTGAACATCCAATGCAAGTTGTGAAGAGCTGAAAGTATATGCCCCCGTTGTACTCACAACAGTTGTAGCTGATGGTCTTCCGGCGAAGTCTCCTCCGGCAGTGGACCAATTGCTTGTATTGAAGAATGTATGCACCCAAGTGGCATCTCCTGTTGCGGCATTGGTTCCGTTACCATCATTAGAAGTGCCGGCATTGGAAGTGCCTTCTCCCCAGTTAGAATTTACCAAATGAATATTGGCTGTATCCGGCCCTGAGCCTGATTTTACCTTGTTTACTTGGAAGTTCAAAGTAGCACTGCTAATAACAGCTCCTGTTGGCAAGGTTGAAAGATCAAAATGCAAAAGGGCACGTCTGAGTCCTCCATTATTTGTTTTTCCAAAGAATAGATGAATTCCTGCACCATTGCTGAGTGAACCTGTAGTTGACTCATAAAGGGTATTGTCTCTGTCAGCAGTGATGTTCACTGTAGTTTGAGCTTGAAGACATACGGACCCAATTAGAATTGAGAATACGAATAGTAGATTTTGTTTCATAAAATATTGGTTTGTAATTATTTATCAAATTTAAGCTTTTAAAATAGACGGATTAAAGAGGATAAAAGATGCCTCTTTAACAATAGCCGGCGATCTTATAAAAGAAGAAGCCAACCCATTCGTGGATCAAGGCTGTCCAATTCTTCAAAATGCCAACCTTGGGTCTGAATAGTCGATCAGGGTTGTATTCTCTCTCTTTAGTGAAAAAGTCAACGGAATAAGGGTCTACCTTCAATCCCTGCTTTTCAAAACAGGCCAAAGATCTTCTCATATGGGTAGCAGATGTTGAGAGTAAAAAATGTCCTTTCATTTTCTCTTCTCTGATCAACTGCGAGCTGAATTTTGCATTTTCATAGGTGTTCTTAGACCTATCTTCAATGAGAATGTCTGATCTTTTTATACCTATTTTGATCAAATAGTCGCGCAGATAATGAGACTCTTTCTCATCTTGCAATAGTCTGCCGGACCCACCTGCAATCAATATCTTCTTCACCTTCTTATCAAAATACAAGGGTAGAACATTTAGGAATCGGTCTGAACTTCCTTCAAATTCGATCAACTCTTGCTGATCGTTGTAAACCTGGATGACGAAACCGTCTCCGTTCGACGAATGGACGGGGAGGTCGACCTCTCCGAACGCATTCGCCATGCCTAGATGAATCTCGGCGGTCGCGCCGGACTGATCGACCTGGACGAAGTCGATCGCCGTTCCGGGCGGAAGCTGGAACGGAAACCTCAGCGTTGCGGGCGGGTCGAAGGACAAGCCGGCGGGACCGATGTCTACCAACGGCGCACCACTCAATGCCCCAGAGTTCGCGGCCGATAGATCCGTCAGAGAGATGGGGAAGTCTCCGCTGAGGGACCCTGGCGGGACGATCAGCTGAACCCCCGATGCGGAAGTGACCGTTCCGCCACCGACGCCGATTTGGACGGGCGGCGCCTGCGGAGTAAGCGCGACATCCAGCCGTTCCGGCGTGAGCGCGCTCTTGTTCGTGAGAGCCTGCACTGCCTCCGGCACGAAGCCGTCGCTCGATACGCGAATCACGATCTGGCCAGTCGGAAGGTCCGCGAAATTGACCCGGCCGAGACCGTTTGATGTCTTCGTGATCGTGCCGATCGTGGCCGTGGCACCTGGGATGGCGCTTCCATCGAGCGCATTGATCACGCGGGCCTCGAAGGTCGCGGGACCGGTCAACGAGGACTGGGT
>JAUIGQ010000019.1 GCA_030429925.1 Bacteroidia bacterium
ATTGATGGTGGGAGGGATCCTCTACTTCAACGACGATATTGTAGTAAGGCATAAGGTTGAGGTTCCTGCCGAGACTGTTTCTCCTGATGGGGTTGGAATGGAAACCATTTGGCAAGAGAACAAGAGCATGGTGACCACCATCCCATTCTTTAAGCACAATGAGTTCGACTATGGTATGCTGGTGGATTGGTGCTGCGAAAATGTGATGGATTGGGTTTGGATCATCTTCATTCCCATTGTCATTTTCGTGGTAACAGCAGTTTCCAATGGGGCTAATATGACCGATGGCTTAGACGGATTGGCCACAGGGACTTCAGCCATTATTGGAGTTACGTTGGCGGTCTTTGCCTATGTCAGTGGTAATATGATCTTCGCTGACTATCTGGATATAATGTATATCCCCAACTCCGGTGAACTGGTGGTTTTTATTGGTGCCTTCATTGGAGCTTGTGTTGGTTTCCTATGGTACAACTCTTACCCTGCTCAAGTATTTATGGGTGATACAGGAAGTTTAGCCTTGGGAGGGATCATCGCTGTTTTTGCACTTGCTATTCGAAAAGAATTATTGATCCCGGTATTCTGCGGTGTGTTCCTGATCGAGAATGTATCGGTCATGCTTCAGGTTGCCTATTTCAAATACACCAAGAAAAAGTATGGAGAGGGAAGAAGGGTCTTTTTGATGGCTCCTCTTCACCATCATTATCAAAAGAAAGGACTTCACGAATCAAAGATCGTTGCCAGATTCTGGATCGTGGGTGTCATGTTGGCCATTTTATCCATTGTAACTCTCAAGCTTAGATGATCAAAAAGGTAGGCATATTAGGAGGTGGTGAAAGTGGTGTTGGGGCAGCGCTCTTGGCTCAGAAGCACGGCTATCAAACTCTGGTGTCAGACTCATCTGAATTGAAGAAGGTCTTTGCCGATGAGCTTCGCTCTGCTAAGATCGACTTTGAGGAAGGGTCTCATGATCGCATCCTTGAGTTCAATCCTGATATAGTGGTGAAAAGTCCGGGTATTCCAGGCTCAGCTAAGGTGGTTCAAGAGCTAATGGAGAAAGGAGCCGAGCTGGTCTCTGAGATCGAATTTGCATACAGACATACAAAGGCCTACTTACTTGGAGTAACCGGAAGCAACGGTAAAACTACTACCTCTTATTTGCTCTACCACATCATGAAGAAGGCCAAACTGAATGTGGGACTTGCAGGAAATGTGGGTAAGAGCTTCGCCCGACAGCTGGCTACTGAGCATCACGACTACTATGTATTAGAGATCTCTTCTTTCCAGTTGGATGATATCCATCAACTCAGATTACAAGTAGCAATTCTATTGAATATCACTCCTGACCATTTGGATCGCTATGAGAATAGTTTGGAGCTCTATGCCAACGCAAAATTGAGGATTGCAGAAAATTCATTGCCGGAAGATCATTTGATCTTCAATGCAGATGATGAAGTGGTGAAGGAAGCACTACAGAGAAAACCTACAAATGCCCAAAAGATCCCTTTCAGTTTAACCAAAGAAAGTGCTGAAGGGGCATATATCAATAATGAACAACTAATTATTAATCACCAAAACCAATCATTTAATATGTCAATACATGACCTAGCCTTACAAGGCAAACACAACCTGTACAATTCTATGGCTGCCGGTATAGCCACCAGGATCTTAGATCTTAGAAAAGAATTGATAAGAGAAAGTCTTTCCGACTTTCAGAATGTTGAACACCGTTTGGAAACTGTTGCATCAGTCCATGGGATCGAGTTTATCAATGACTCAAAGGCCACCAATGTAAACTCTACATGGTATGCCTTGGAGAGCTTGAGTAAGCCGGTTGTATGGATCGTTGGAGGAGTGGATAAAGGCAATGATTACTCTGAGCTTTTACCCTTAGTGCAAGAAAAGGTGAAAGCCATCATTTGCCTGGGAAAAGACAATAAAAAGATCATTGATGCCTTTAAGGATACCATCAAGCTAATAGAGGAAAGCACCTCTGCTGAGGATGCTGTGAGAAAGGCCTATGAGATCGGTACCAAAGGAGATGTGGTTTTACTTTCTCCCGCTTGCGCAAGCTTTGATCTTTTTGAGAACTATGAAGATAGAGGCCACAAATTCAAAAGAGCAGTTAAGTCGCTTTAATGCAGGCCTTACTTAAATATATCAAGGGCGATCGGGTGATCTGGGCCGTGGCTACATTGCTGGCGCTGTTTTCCATATTGGTGGTTTACAGTTCCATTGTAACCCTGGCTTATAAGTATCAGGGAGGGAATACGGAATTCTACTTGCTCAAGCATACAATTATCCTATTGATTGGTTTTGGACTCATGTATTTTGCGCATAAGTTGAATTACCGCTACTACTCTCGGATGTCTCAGTTAGCTCTTTATTTGGCTGTACCACTCTTATTGTTGACCCTAATTACCGGCGCTAGTATCAATGATGCCAGCAGATGGCTGGTGATTCCCGTTATAAATCAAACCTTCCAAACTTCAGATTTAGCGAAGCTGGCTCTGATCATGTTTTTGGCCAGGATGCTTTCAAAACGACAAGACAATATCAAGGATTTCAATCAGGCCTTTGTGCCCATTATGATCCCGGTATTGTTAGTTTGCGGATTGATCTTGCCGGCCAACTTCTCTACGGCGGCAATGATCTTTGTCACTTCATTAGTGGTCATGTTCATCGGTAGGATCAATCTAGCATATATCATTTCTCTTATTTCCATTGGAGTGGTTGGCTTGGTCATCTTCTTGGCCATTGTGATGAATTCCAACATTGATAGTAGGGTAGGAACTTGGAAGGCAAGGATCGAAAATTATATGGATGGTGGTTCACAGGCGAACTACCAGGCAGAGCAATCTAAGATCGCAATTGCAACCGGAGGTATTGTGGGCAAAGGTCCGGGTAGGTCTACCCAAAGGAACTTTCTTCCCCAAGCATACTCCGATTTCATTTTTGCAACTGTCATAGAAGAATATGGATTATTAGGAGGGTTCTCAATTTTGCTACTCTACCTAATTCTCTTCTACAGGGGAATCCTCATTGCGAAAAAAGCCCCGAGAACCTTTGGAGCTTTGTTGGCTGTTGGACTAAGCTTCAGTCTGGTATTTCAAGCCATGATCAATATGGCTGTTGCTGTTAATCTCTTTCCGGTAACAGGTCAGCCTTTACCTATGGTGAGTATGGGAGGAACATCTATATGGTTTACTTGCTTGGCCATTGGTATAATACTCTCGGTTAGTCGCACCGAAGAAGAAACAGATTCAGGAACTCTAAATAAGTACAGCAATGGATGAGATTAGGGTGATCATTAGCGGTGGAGGCACGGGTGGACATATTTTTCCCGCAATAGCCATAGCAAATGCCATCAAGAAAAAACGACCAGATGCAAAGATCTTATTTGTTGGTGCGGAAGGAAGAATGGAAATGGAAAAGGTGCCGGAAGCTGGTTATGAGATCGTTGGACTTCCTATTATGGGTATCCAAAGAAGTTTGACCTTGAAAAACTTGAAGTTCCCTTTTAAGCTCATCAAGAGCATGCTGAAAGCAAAAAGGATTGTAAAGGAATTTAAACCACAGGTGGCAGTAGGGGTGGGAGGATATGCAAGCGGACCTTTGCTCAGGGCAGCAAATAGTGCCAATGTTCCCACCCTTCTTCAAGAACAAAATTCTTATGCCGGTCTTACTAATAAGATCCTTGGAAAGAAGGCATCTAAGATCTGTGTGGCCTATGAAGGCATGGATAAATTCTTTCCGGCCGAGAAGCTCCTATTAACGGGAAATCCGGTAAGAGCAGAAGTAGTTAAACTGGAAGGAAAAAGAGATAGAGCCTTTGAGTTCTTCAAATTGGATCCGGCTAAAAAGACCTTATTGGTAGTAGGGGGTAGCCTTGGTGCTTGGTCGGTGAATGAAGGAGTGAAAGCTTCGTTGAAGCAATGGACCAAAAAGGATATCCAAGTGATCTGGCAGTGTGGTAAGCTTTACCATGATAAAGCACTAAAGGCTGCAGAAGGAAATAGAAATGTTGTAGTCCTTGATTTTATCAAACGAATGGATCTGGCTTATGCTGCTGCTGATTTGGTTGTCTCTAGAGCCGGTGCACTCGCGGTCTCTGAACTTTGTTTGGTAAAGAAGCCTAGCATTTTTGTGCCCCTTCCAACAGCTGCAGAAGACCATCAGAGTAAGAATGCTCAGGCTCTGACTGCTAGAAATGCGGCCTTTCTCATTAAAGATTCAGAAGTGAGAACACAACTGGGCAATGAGGTTGATGGCTTGATCAATTCAGAAGCTGAATTACAAAAGACCATTGATAATATTAAGCCCTTGGGCTATGAGGATGCTGCAGAAATAATTGCAGATGAAGTATTGAAGTTGATCAAAAACGAAGGATAGTTGGGAAACTTGGATAAGAAAAATATTTACTTGATCGGAGTGGGAGGCATTGGAATGAGTGCCTTGGCGAGGTATTTTTTGAAGCTTGGGAAGGAAGTTGCAGGATATGATCGAGCCACAACTGTGCTGACCAAAAGATTGCAAGCTGAGGGGGTAAGAGTTACCGACTTTGATGAAGCAGATTCCATTCCCTTCCCCCATAGGGAAAAAGAAAATACCTTAGTTATCTATACTCCTGCTATTCCAAAGGATAATTCAATTCGCCAGTATTTTGAAGAGGAGGGATTTGAGATGCTCAAAAGGGCAGAGGTATTAGGCTTGATCTCTAAAGGGCTAAAAACTATTGCCATTAGCGGTACACATGGAAAGACTACCATCAGCGCCATGGTTTCATACCTGCTTGAAAGGAGCGAGATGAAGATCAATGCATTTTTGGGAGGTATCAGTTCTGATTATGGAACCAATTTGATATTGAATGAAGGTGCTGACCTCATGGTTACAGAGGCAGATGAGTTTGATAGGTCCTTTCTTCAATTGAATCCTGATATGGCGGTTATCTCTTCTGTAGATGCTGATCATCTGGATATTTACGAAGATGAAAAGGACCTGCTGAATACATACAGTCAGTTTGCAGCTCAGATTAACAAAGGAGGCTTGCTCTTAACAAAACCGGTGGTGCTGGAGAAATTGGATCTACCAAATGAGATCAATGTTAAGACCTATGGCCTCAATGACCCTTCTACTGATTATGCTGCTTTGAATTTAAAGGTGGAGAACGCCAGGTATCATTTTGACCTAAAGATAGGAGAGCAAAACTATTCGGGTTTCAGTTGTGGCTTGCCCGGATTGCACAATGTTGAGAATGCAGTTGCTGCATTGGCTATTGCCAACCAATTGGGTGTGAGCATTGATCAGCTGAAAGAAAGTCTCAAAGAATTCAGAGGAGTAAAGAGAAGATTTGATGTTCATCTTCAGAGTGAGGAAATCGTCTATATTGATGATTACGCTCATCATCCTGAAGAGATCAAGATGCTGTTGAAGTCTGTGAGAGAGCTATATCCCGGACGGAAGATAACCAGCATTTTTCAGCCACACCTGTATAGTAGGACAAGGGATCTGGGAGATGAATTTGCGGCAGCATTAGGAGAATCTGATGAATTGATCCTCCTGGAGTTATATCCTGCAAGGGAAAAACCGATAGAAGATATAGATTCTCGCTGGCTGAGCAGAAAGGTAAATAAAGAGAATGTTCCCGTTTGTCAGAAATCTCAATTGATCAACGTACTAAAGGAAAGAGAGATTGATGTATTGCTGACCATAGGTGCTGGAGATATAGATCAAATGATCGAACCCATAATTGATTTTTATTCATGAAGAAACAGCTCTGGCAAAATATACTTTGGTCCCTCGCTGTTATAGCCTGTCTATTCATTTTGGGATTTGCCGATAAGCAGCAAGATGAAAAGGTTTGCAGCAAGATCTCGATCAAGATCGATAGGAGCAATGGAAATTTCTTTGTGGATGAAGAAGATGTTAATGCCATGGTTTACCACGAAATGGATACCATTATTGGCAAGCCGATCTTGGAGATAGACGGTGGCAGCTTAGAGCATAAATTGAATAATCATCCAACCATTGCAAGAGCGGAAGTTTATAAAACGCTTAATGGAGAATTGGTGGTTGAAGTTTCTCAAAGAACACCTATTGTTCGCATATTTTCTTACTCTGGAGATAGCTATTATCTCGATAGTACAGGCAAAGTAATGCCTCCTTCATCAAAATATACCTCAAGGGTTTTTGTGGCAAACGGACATATTTATGATAATTTCTTGGAAGTGAATCAGTTGAGTGCAAACCGCATGAATGACTCTCTCAGAAGGAAACACATCATAGATGACATCTTCAAATTCGCTGAATTCATTAGAAATGATGACTTCTGGAGCTTACAGATTGAACAGCTTTATGTTAATAAAGAAATGGAGGTCGAATTGATACCAAGAGTAGGAAATCATAGAATTGTATTCGGAGATGCCACGGATCTAGTAGGAAAATTCAAAAAGCTTAGAATCTTCTACGACAAGGGTCTTTCGAAGACCGGGTGGAATGAATACAGTGTAATTAACCTAAAATACGCCGACCAGGTGGTTTGCACAAAACGAAATTAAATGGACGCTGCTGACGATATAGTTGTAGGGCTAGACATAGGAACCACCAAGATCGTTGCCATGGTAGGCAGACGAAACGAGCACAACAAGCTTGAGATTTTGGGAATGGGGAAAGCCGAATCCTTAGGGGTTAGCAGAGGTGTTGTTGCCAATATTGAGAAGACAGTGCAGTCGATCAAAACAGCTGTAACTGAAGCTGAAGAGAAATCGGGTGTTGATGTTCGCATTGTAAACGTCGGTATTGCCGGTCAACATATCAAAAGCCTACAACACAGAGGAATAAGAGTAAGGAATACACTGGAAGATGAGATCTCTCAAGAAGATATCGATCTGTTGATCAACGATATGTTCAAACTGGTCACTTTGCCGGGAGAAGAGATCATTGATGTTTTGCCTCAAGAGTTCATAGTAGATAACGAACAAGGGATCAAGGATCCAATTGGGATGTCGGGCATTCGTTTAGAAGCCAATTTCCACATCATCACCGGTCAGGTTGCCGCAGCTAAGAACATTCATAAGTGTGTGCATAAGGCAGATCTTGAAGTTCAGGACGTGATCTTGGAACCACTTGCTTCTTCTGCCGCCGTATTGAGTGAGGAAGAAAAGGAAGCTGGTGTTGTGCTGGTGGATATTGGAGGTGGAACAACCGATATCGCCATATTCCAGGACGGAATAATCAGGCATACAGCTGTTATCCCTTTTGGCGGTAATGTGATCACAGAGGATATTAAGGAAGGATGCAGCATCATTAAGAACCAAGCTGAATTGCTGAAGATCAAATTCGGTTCTGCATTGGCCAATGAGAGTCAGGAAAACGAGATCGTTTCCATTCCCGGATTGAGAGGAAGAGAGCCAAAGGAGATCAGTATCAAGAATCTATCGCACATCATTCAAGCGAGATTAGAAGAGATCATTGAGCATATCTATTACGAGATCAAGAATTCAGGATATGAGAACAAGTTGATCGCCGGAATGGTGATCACAGGAGGTGGATCTCAGATGAAACATATAGGACAGTTGTTCGAATATGTTACAGGAATGGATACTAGGATTGGCTACCCCAATGAGTACTTAGCTCAGGGGAATTCTGAGGAGATAACTTCTCCTATGTACGCAACCGGGGTAGGATTGATCTTGAAAGGATTTGAAAAACTTGACCGACAAAAAGGGAAGTTACAAGAAGAAGGAGAGTCGATCAGAATAAGACAGGGAGAAAAGACAAAGAGCGGTTTCTTGCAGAGTATGCTAAAGAAAGGGAAGCAGTTCTTTGAGGAGGATGAAGAGCTCTGAATGAGCTCAGAGTCTAGATTCTAGAGTCTAGAATCTAGATTCAGTTTAATAGAATACTGAATTTGAATAAAAGTCTAAGGGGAAATCCTTTAGCATAAAAATAGAGTTATGAAATTTGATTTGCCTAAAGAACAATCATCGATCATCAAAGTAATTGGTGTTGGAGGCGGAGGTAGCAATGCTGTCAACCATATGTACTTGCAAGGGATCACTGGTGTTGACTTCGTTATCTGTAATACTGACCAACAAGCCTTGGACATTTCTCCTGTGCCTAATAAGATCCAGTTGGGGTCAACCTTAACGGAAGGAAGAGGGGCAGGATCAAATCCCGAAGTTGGAAAGAACGCTGCCATCGAAAATGTTGATGATCTAAAAGAGCTGTTAGAGAAGAACACACAAATGGTTTTTATCACTGCCGGAATGGGTGGTGGAACAGGAACCGGTGCTGCCCCTATCATTGCTCAAACAGCAAGAGAAATGGGCATCCTTACTGTGGGTATTGTTACCATTCCATTCTCATTTGAAGGCAGAAGAAGAAAACTGCAAGCTGATGAAGGATTGGCTGCCTTAAGAGACAATGTAGATACCTTGCTGGTGATCTGCAACGATAAGCTGAGAGAGATGCACGGAAATCTAAAAATATCTGAGGCATTCTCAAAGGCTGACGACATTCTTACGGTAGCAGCTAAAGGAATAGCGGAGATCATAACTGTAGCCGGTTACATCAATGTTGATTTTGAGGATGTGAAGACGGTTATGAAAGATGGTGGTACGGCCATCATGGGTTCTGCTTCTGCAGAGGGAGAAGGAAGGTCAGTAAAAGCTGTTAGTCAGGCATTGGCCTCTCCATTGTTAAATGACAATGATATTACCGGTGCAAATTACATCTTGCTGAACATTACTTCAGGGCAGGAAGAAGTTAGTATGGATGAGATCGATGAGATCACTGATTACATTCAAAATGAAGCCGGAAACACCGCAGATATCATTTGGGGTAATGGAGTAGATGAAGAGCTTGGCAATAAGATCTCAGTAACCATTATAGCCACAGGGTTTGGTTCTGCTGAGCCGCATGGTTTTCAAATAGAGAGGAAGCCACAAAAAGTGGTTAGGAATCTTGATGATGAAGTGAAGACAGAGATCACCCAAGCGCCAAATGAGGAAGTTGAGAGCAAGAGTGAAGAGAAAGAGGAACAAGCTGCTCCTAATGAGCCTTTTTTGAAGAAGCAGGAGCCTACTGAAAAAGAGAATCAGAAAAGCTTTGAGTTCGAGATAAGACCCAAGCAAACTTCTGAGAATGAACTAGAGCAAGATCCGCCAAAGATCAAGAGGTTCAATTTAGATGATGAATTGGGAGACTTTGAAGAGCAAGAAGATGTTCCATCTGATGAGGAAATAAAGTCACAGGCTAAGGAGCATCAGAGCAGTCCGGACAGAGATATGGATGAAGAGGAGCAGATAAAAAAGAGCCAAGACAGGATCATGAAGTTGAAGGCATTGAGCATGAAGATGAAAAGTCCGGGCGGTATCAATGATCTTGAGAAGGAACCTGCTTACAAGAGAAGAAACATAAAATTGGAAGATACCCCACATTCCTCAGAGTCAAATGTTAGTCGTTATACCCTAGGGGAAGACGAGGAAAAAAAAACGACTCTAAAACAGAATAATTCCTTTTTACACGATAACGTCGATTAGTTCAATTGGTTAGTAGATAAGTCGACAAAGGGGCGCAGCGCAAGCTGCGCCTTTCTTTTTTCTATCTGTTGGATTGGGAGATTTCAGCAATTTTGTACCTTCATTCCATGAAAAGCTTCGTATTAACCATCGCAATGATGATTGGTTCCTCATTATTTGCGCAAAAAATTCCCAACTGGTATCAAGAGCTCATTGATCAGAAAGAAGGTGAGTGGGTAACTGATAATTCCAAGTATTTATCAGATTCAGAGACTACAGCCCATTACACTTTAAAATGGTGGAAGAGTTCAAACGAGAAAGATCTTCATGGGGTCTTGATGGATGAGAATGAAAAAGTGATCTGGAGTTACTATCAGTATTTTGATAAAAAGAATGGTGTTGCAGTTCTCAACCAATTGGGGCTAGACGGCATTCACGGAAGAGGAGTTATAGAAAGCAGAGGAGATACCATCATGGTCAATCAGGAGTTCAAGAACTCACAGAATGCATCTTGGAAAGAGGTTCATCATACCATTCGTTTGGAAGATGGATTGGAAAAGACAATATCATACTCCTATGACAAGAATTTCAATCTTATTAAGGGAAGGGTCTATGAATGGGAGAAACAAGTTTATATTAAACTATAATAATTATGGAGATCATTAATGACAATCAATCCTCTGTTGTTTCAACTAAAGATTGGTTTATTACCATTTTCATCACTGCTATTCCAATCATTGGATTTATCATGCTCTTTGTTTGGGCATTTGGCGGTAATGCGCAATCCTCAAAGGCGAACTGGGCAAAGGCAACCTTATTGTGGCTTTTTGCAGGAGTCATTCTCTACGGGATCATTTTCATGTTTTTCGGAGTTGCATTGTTGGCGAATGCCTTCAGCTAAGCAGGCTTTGTTACCTTTACCGGAATAAATTTTAAAGCTTAAGATATGAGTTTGACAGAGCAGATCAATGAAGACATCAAATCGGCAATGCGGGAGAAGAATAAACCCAAATTAGAAGCATTGAGAGCCATTAAATCGCAATTGTTATTGGCAGCTACTGAAAAGGGTGGAAAAGAGAGCTCAGAAGAAGTAGAAGTGAGAATGCTGCAGAAATTGGTTAAGCAGAGAAAGGAGTCTGCCGACATTTATTCAAAAGAGGGTAGGGAAGAACTGGCCAATGAAGAACTTGAGCAAATTTCCTTTATAGAGAAGTATTTACCTGAGCAACTTTCTGAAGGTGAAATTAGATCCATCATTGAATCTATCATTGCAGAGACCGGAGCATCATCCATGCAGGATATGGGTAAGGTGATGGGAATGGCCAATCAGAAAATGGCAGGCAAAGCTGATGGCAGTATGATCGCTCAAATTGTGAAATCAAGCTTGCAATAGTTCCAATACTTTAGATAATTAAAAAACCCTATAGCGAACTCTGTTCTGCTATAGGGTTTTGATTTGGTTGTTTGTGTATGGGCTTACATCATTCCGCCCATGCCACCCATCCCCGGCATTCCGCCTCCGGCTGGCATTCCACCTTCATTCTCATCTTCTTCATCTGAGATCACGCACTCGGTGGTTAATAACATTCCGGCAATAGAAGCTGCATTTTCAAGAGCTACTCTTGCCACTTTTGTAGGATCGATCACTCCGGCCTTCAACATATCTTCATACACTTCTGTACGAGCGTTATAACCAAAGTTCTTCTTTCCTTCTTTGATCTTCTGAACCACAACAGATCCTTCTCCCCCGCTATTGGCAACGATCTGACGAAGTGGCTCTTCCAACGATCTTGTCACAATTGAAATACCTGTTGTTTCATCGGCATTGTCTCCTTCAGCTCCTTCAAGGGCAGATAGAGATCTAATGAAAGCAACACCTCCACCGGGGATAATTCCTTCTTCAACAGCCGCTCTGGTTGCGTGAAGAGCATCATCCACTCTGTCTTTCTTTTCTTTCATTTCAACTTCAGAAGCAGCACCTACATACAATACAGCAACTCCACCGGCTAGCTTAGCCAATCTTTCTTGAAGTTTTTCTTTATCGTAGTCTGAGGTTGTGCTTTCGATCTGAGCTTTGATCTGACCAACTCTACCTTGGATGTCTTCTTTATTTCCTGCACCGTTCACAATGGTAGTATTGTCCTTATCAATAGTGATCTTCTCACATTCTCCAAGATCTGCAAGATCTGCGTTCTCCAGTTTGTATCCTCTTTCTTCAGAGATCACCGTTCCACCTGTTAGGATGGCGATATCTTCCAACATGGCTTTTCTTCTGTCGCCAAATCCCGGAGCTTTTACAGCAGCTATCTTCAATGAGCCTCTGATCTTGTTTACAACTAGTGTAGCTAAAGCTTCTCCTTCAACATCTTCCGCAATGATCAACAAAGGTCTGCTGGTTTGTGCAGTTTTTTCCAAGATAGGAAGCAAGTCTTTCATGCTACTCACCTTCTTGTCGAAGATCAAGATATAAGGGTTTTCTAGTTCAGCTTCCATCTTCTCTGTGTTGGTAACGAAGTATGGAGAAAGATAACCTCTATCGAATTGCATTCCCTCTACAACTTCAACAGTTGTTTCGGTACCTTTTGCTTCTTCAACAGTGATCACTCCTTCTTTTTTTACCTTAGCCATAGCCTGGGCGATCAATTTTCCGATTGAGTTGTCGTTGTTGGCAGATATGGTAGCTACTTGCTCGATCTTTTCAGAATCTTCTCCAACTGTTTGAGAGTTCTTTTTCAACTCCTCGATCACCAATTTCACTGCCTTATCGATCCCTCTCTTTAGGTCCATTGGATTGGCTCCTGCAGCTACATTCTTCAATCCTTGAGTGATGATCGCCTGCGCTAGAATGGTTGCAGTAGTAGTTCCGTCACCTGCATCATCTGCAGTTTTAGAGGCTACCTCTTTTACCATTTGTGCTCCCATATTTTGAATGGTGTCTTTCAATTCGATCTCCTTCGCCACAGATACACCATCCTTGGTTACTGTTGGAGCACCGAACTTCTTATCGATCACTACATTTCTTCCTTTTGGTCCTAAGGTGACCTTAACTGCATTAGCCAGTTTGTCAACTCCGATCTTGAGTTGATTTCTAGCTTCTGTGTCAAAAGTTATTTCTTTTGCCATTTTTCTATTGTTTAGTTTTTAAGTTCTTGATTGATTTAATTAGACGATAGCGAAGATGTCTGACTCTCTCATGATGAGATAATCCTTGCCTTCAATGTTCAATTCAGTTCCGGAGTACTTACCGTATAAAACTTCATCGCCCACCTTAACGGTCATTGGCTCGTCCGGCTTGCCATTTCCAACAGCCACGATCTTTCCTTTCTGTGGTTTCTCTTTAGCGGTGTCCGGGATGATAATGCCTCCGGCAGTTTTCTCTTCAGCAGCTGCTGGTTCTACCAACACTCTGTCTGCCAACGGTTTTACTTTTACTGACATATTGATCTATTTTAATTGTTTTGTAATTACTTTTTTGACGATGGCTGCGCATTGACATATTCTATGCCAGTGGATAATGCCTGATCAAATACCGCCAATCAGGTATAAATTGACAGTTTATCGAAAGTTTGAGCAAAAAAAATGTCAGCCTTTATGACAGACTGACATTCTCAATTCTTTTGAAGATCTCTTATTCTTCTTCCTCATCTCCATCGCCTTGTGGCAATAGGCTGTTCTCTTGATTGATAGGGTCTTGACTAGCGCCGGCAGGAGCTCCATCTGTTGGAACACCTTCTTGGATCATCGGTGCCTCAGCTGATGGGATCACCACTTGGTTAGCTTCATCTGTCAATTCCGACTGATTGCTTACCACCTCTGCAGGTCCTCCGATCAAAGAGGATGAGATCACGCTCAAAACCAACAATGCAATTCCTAAAGTCCAAGTAGCTTTTTCCAAAAAGTCAGTAGTCTTTCTAACTCCCATCACCTGATTGGATGCGGAAAAGTTAGAAGCTAGTCCACCTTTTGGGTTTTGCACCAAAATAACTAGGATCAATAGAACGGCTACAATAAAGATGAGCACTGAAACAAATACAAACATGTCTTAGGATTTTAATTTTTCCTCCACCGCTTTAATGCGGCCTGCAAAATAAACCCTTTTTTCGGGAAATTTCAACTGTAATTTTTCATAAGCCTGAATTGCTCTCTCGTATTTCCCTTGAGCCTCGTAAACTTGTGCAAGGGTCTCAGTCACAAGATCGTTAGATTCAATAACTGAAAGCTTGGCCATTTTTGAAGCAGAGAAGAATTCCGCCTTCTTTTGAATGGACTTGGCTTGGTCTGAAATGGCTTTGATAGCCTCAGATTGAGGTGAGGAACTTGTTCTCACTTCTTCTCCACTATAGTGCTTTAACCAATCTGAGAAACTGTGAGCTTCAAACTCATTGAAGCCGGCTTGTTGTTCTACTTCAGTTTGTGATTGATCAGAAGCGATCTCTTCTGCTGCCGCTTCAATTCCCTCTGCATCATCTCCCACTTCCTGAAGAATGCTACTATTGATGGCAGATGTGAGGATCTGAGACTCCAGGAAAGCATCTTCTTCGCTAATCTCTGTTTTTTCAATCGACGTCTCACCGGCAGGTTTAACTTCACTCGATCCAACGTCCTGCAACTCTCTTACTCCTGTTTCTTGTTTCTTGTCTCTAGTCTCTTCTTTCTCACTGACCACAGTCATTTGACCACCGACATTTGAACCAGCCTCGTGTATCAATTCATGCAGTCTTTTTCTATCAGCAGCATAGGCAGCACTGAGTCTCAGTTGTTTCTCAAAATTGAGGTTTTCGCTGTCGTGATAGGCTTTGGTCAAAAGAAGTTGAGCGGAAGTGAAATAAGGGTATTCACTGATCACATTTTGCAAGGCAGGGATCTGTTCTTTCTCAATTGCAAGTGGACTTTCCACCAAAGAAGTTAGTTCGCTCTTTCGCACAGGTCAAAAATAAGTAATAGTGAAGCTTATGTTAAAAGTAAAACGCAAAAACTAAAAACTAAAGAGGGACTTAAGTTGTAACTGAGAATTTAACTCTAAACTTTCTACTTTTTAACCTATTAACCTCCGTAATCCATCAACCTAGTAACCTACCAGTTGGTAACCGCCTTATTGAAGATATCTTGGGTTAGCTGACTATTGATACTTTGAAGTAGATCGGCCTCAACGGCAGAAAGGGTTTGTCTAGTTTCAAAATCTTCAAATCTGCTGAAGTTGGTTTCAAAGTTTTGCTTCTCGTCTTTGGTATTCACAAACTTTACTTTCACCGTCATGGTTACCCTGGTTAAGGCAGCAGTTTGGTTTCCTTGAATCGCTACCGGTGCAGAATTATATCCTACGATGGATCCTGTGAATTGCAGATCACCGTCTTCTTTTACCAAAGTGAGGTTGGTTTGTTGCAGAAATATATCCTTCATAGACTCAGTAAAGGTCTGAGAGGCAATTGGAGGTGCAAGTGGCGCATAGGAAGGGAAGAAGTCAACAGATACTGTTTGAACCTCAGGAGAAATGGATGCTCCGGTAAAAGAAAAGGATGGCTTGCAAGAGAAAGGGAGGCTAGCAATCAGCATAGCTGATAACCCTAAAACAATCGTTTGAAGTATTTTTCTCATTGATCTATCTCGTATTCTTTGATCTTTCTATATAGGGTTCTCTCGGATATTCCGAGATCTTCAGCCGCATACTTTCTTTTGCCTTTGTGTTTTTCCAGAGCCTTCTTGATCAGTTTCCTCTCTGTTTCTGCAATAGAAAGACTTTCTTCCTCTTCCACAACTATCTCATGATATTCTTCCCTCTCAGATTCATCCGGGTGGTGTTGAACATCTTCTTTGTGAGTTCTAGGGGAGCTTCTTTCACTATGCTGAGGTAACTGATAATTGGGGTCAAATGAGACCTCATCATCTTCATTGGCATATAGCCTTTGCATCAACTGCTCATTCACTTCTTCTCTTCCTATGGAGCTATCTGAATCAATGATCTGCGAAACGACTTTCTTCAGATCATTCATGTCCTTTTTCATGTCGAAAAGAACCTTGTACAAGATCTCTCTTTCGCTGATCCCCTCTTGATCACCACCGTAGAGCACAGGAAGGGAAGAGGAAGATATTTCCGGAAGATATTTTTGAAGTGTAGTCTCATCGATCCTTTTTTCTTGCTCAATAACAGAGATCTGTTCGGTGACATTCTTGAGTTGACGAATGTTTCCAGGCCATCGATACTTTATGAGCAACTCTTTGGCTCCTTCTGTAAGTTGAACGGAAGGCATCCTATACTTGTCGGCAAAATCAGCAGCAAACTTTCTGAATAGCAAATGAATGTCTTCTTTCCTCTCTCTTAAAGGAGGAACTTCAATAGGAACTGTGTTCAGTCGATAGTATAGATCCTCTCTGAACTTACTCTTCTTTATGGCCTCTGGGATGTTCACATTGGTGGCTGCGACGATCCTCACATTGGTCTTTTGAACCTTTGAACTACCAACTCTGATGAATTCGCCACTTTCTAAAACCCTTAGCAATCTGGCTTGTGTTTGGAGAGGTAGCTCAGCTACTTCATCCAAAAAGATGGTTCCTCCATCTGCCACTTCAAAATATCCCTTTCTGGAATCTGTGGCACCGGTGAAGGCTCCTTTCTCATGACCAAATAATTCGGAGTCTATGGTCCCTTCCGGAATTGCACCACAGTTTACTGCGATATATTTATTGTGTTTTCTTGAACTAAGCTGGTGAATGATCTGAGGCATTACCTCTTTCCCCGATCCACTTTCACCGGTGATCAATACAGTGAGATCTGTAGAGGCTACTTGAGAAGCAATATCTATCGCTCTTAGCAGTCCTTCTGAGCTGCCAATGATCCCAAATCGCTGTTTGATCTGATCTACTGTCATACTGCTGTTCCTATTAAGGTTGCGGAGGTACAATCATGGATCTTCACCATTACATAATCGCCTATTTTATAATCTTTTCTAGGGAAGACTGCAACAGAATTATGAGTGGTTCTTCCAAATAGCTCTTGGTCTGATTTCTTGGAAACGCCTTCAACTAAAACTTCCAGTGTCTTGCCAACATCGGCCTTCATTCTTTCCAATGAATGTTTTTGTTGCATGGCAATGATCTCGTTCAATCTTCTTCCTTTTACTTCTTCGGGAATATCATCTTCGTATTTCCTTTGAGCCAAAGTATTAGGTCTTTCTGAGTATTTGAACATATAGGAGAAATGATACTTCACTTCTTCCATCAAGCTCAATGTATCTTGATGTTCCTCCTCTGTTTCTGAGCAAAATCCTGTGATCACATCAGCAGAGACCGCACAATCTGGAATGATCCTTCTAATGGCTTCCATGCGGTTCAAATACCATTCTCTAGTGTAGCCGCGGTTCATCATTTCCAAGATCCTGCTATTTCCGGATTGGAAAGGCAGGTGAATGTACTTGCAAATGTTATCGTACTTCGCCATTACGTGTAGCACTTCGTCGGTCATGTCTTTTGGATGAGATGTAGAGAACCTAATTCTCACCTTTGGATCCACTTGTGCTACCATTTCCATCAATTGAGCAAAGTTTACGCTGCTGTCTTGTTCTTCTTTTGTAAGCTTGTCGAAGTCTTTTTTAGGGCCACCTCCATACCACAAATATGAATCGACATTCTGACCCAGCAGGGTAACTTCTTTGTATCCTTTTTCAGATAAGTCACGAACTTCATTTACAATGCTCTCCGGATTCCTGCTTCTTTCTCTTCCTCTGGTAAATGGAACAACACAGAAGGTGCACATATTATCACAGCCCCTGGTAATGGATACGAAAGCGGTAACTCCATTTCCACCTAATCTAACAGGAGAGATATCACCATAGGTCTCTTCTTTGGAAAGAATCACATTGACTGCCTTTCTTCCACCGTCTACTTCTTTTACTAGCTCCGGAAGATCTCTGTAAGCATCAGGTCCAACTACTATGTCTACCAGCTTCTCTTCTTCTAAAAGCTTGGTCTTCATGCGCTCGGCCATGCAGCCTAAAACCCCAATGATCATTTCGGGTTTCTTTCTCTTCACCTTGTGAAAGCCTTCAAGTCTCTTGCGAACGGTTTGTTCTGCTTTCTCTCGAATTGAGCAAGTATTTACAAAAACGATCTCGGCCTCTTCCATCAAACGGGTGGTTTGATAGCCTTCCTTTTCAAGGATGGAAGCTACTATCTCACTATCGGAGAAATTCATTTGACAGCCATAGCTTTCAATATATACTTTTCTCCCGTTAGAATTTGGATTTTCCCTTTCCAAGGCCTCGCCTTGCCATTCTTCGTTTATCGTCTTCTCTTTTAGATCTAGCATTGATTCCAACAAAATTGAATGGCAAAATTAGGCAAAATAGAAAAGGTAGTGACAGAATGGCAGAAGGAATGGTAAGGAATTGAAAGTCAGAATAATAATTATTGTTTGATTTTCTGTTTCTACTGATATAACTAGGTTGCAGCGGTATCTACATTTGTAATTAAAATTTTTAATAAATATATTGCATGGCGAATAACCAATTTACTTACACCAATGAAAACTACTTACAAACTATTCCTATCTCTATTTCTTTGTTTCTCAATTGCCACCTTTTTTGTCTCCTGTGAAGAAGAGGATGATGATGAACCTGCTGCCACTTCAACCAGCACTAAGAGCAGCGGCTCTGCTACCTTAAGAGTTACTGTGAACATGACCTCAGGTGCTTATGATTGTATCACAGTTGATTATGGTGAAACTTATGTCAATGCAAGAATTTTTACGCCGGGAGGCTCTCTTCTAACTACCCGACAAGGAACCATAGGGTCTTATAGTTCAGATGAGGGTGCTTATGAAGTTGATTTCTCAATTACCGGAATAACTTCATCAGGTACCTATAAGATTGAAATTTGGGACCAGCCAAATACCTATATGTATGAAGATGATACTGAACTAGTATCTTCAAGTGATATAGAAAATTCAAGGACCGAAAGATCTTATTGTAGCATTAGCAAATCAGATGCGGGTTGTTAGGAACAACCTCCTTGGTTAGCCGGCTTGATATTATCACCGATTGATTCTCATTACTTTTTTGTTAGGCAAATGATAAGTTCTTATCAAGGCTAAAAATTTATATTATATTTATATAATATAGTCCTGCCAGCTGAACGAAAATCAGTATTTGCTTGTTTGAAGCGAGTAATTATTTGCATTTATTTGCTGCCTGAAAATGAGTGAGCAGCAAAATTTCTCGCTGAAAAATCACAAAAAATCAAAGCATGTCAAAGAATCTCGTGATCGTTGAGTCCCCGGCAAAAGCCAAGACAATTGAAGGATTTCTCGGAAAGGACTTCACAGTAAAATCTTCTTTCGGACATATTAGAGACCTTCCCGGGAAGAACATTTCAATTGACATTGAAAACAACTTCCAGCCTCAATATGTGATCAGTGACGACAAGAAAAAGGTTGTTGCTGAATTGAAGAAGTTGGCCAAGTCGGCAAGCATTGTTTGGTTAGCAACGGATGAGGACCGAGAGGGAGAAGCCATTTCCTGGCACTTGAAAGAGGCTTTGGATCTGAATGATGCTAATACGAAGAGAATTGTTTTTCACGAGATCACCAAGAGCGCGATCACCAAGGCAATTGAAAATCCTAGAAGTATTGATAATAATCTAGTGGATGCTCAACAAGCTAGAAGAGTGCTAGATAGATTGGTAGGTTACGAGCTGTCACCAATTCTATGGAAAAAAGTAAAGCCATCTCTTTCTGCAGGTAGAGTTCAATCGGTAACAGTTCGTTTGATCGTGGAAAGAGAAAGAGAGATTACCAACTTTAAGAGTCAGGATTTCTTCAAGGTAGTAGGCATATTTAGAAATTCAGAAGGAGCTGCCTTCAAAGCTGAAGTTAGTAGCAGGTTTTCATCTTATGAAGAAGCAAAGGATTATTTGCAAGTATGCAGCAATGCTATCTTCAGCATAAGCAAGGTTGAAAAGAAGCCTGCTAGCAAATCACCTTCTGCACCCTTTACAACTTCTACTTTGCAACAAGAAGCGAGCAGAAAGTTGGGCTTCTCGGTCTCTCAGACTATGGTGGTGGCTCAGAAATTATATGAGTCGGGGAAGATCACCTATATGAGGACAGATTCTGTTAACCTATCCGATCTGGCTGTTAATGCTGCAAAGCAATTCATTCAATCTGAATATGGAGCTGAATACAGCGAACCTAGAAAATATTCAACCAAATCAAAAGGTGCCCAAGAGGCACACGAAGCGATAAGACCAACAGATCTTTCACTAAGTTCAATTGGGACAAGTACTCAAGAGGCAAGATTGTATGACCTGATCTGGAAGAGAACTTTGGCCTCTCAAATGAGCAATGCTAAGATCGAAAGAACAACCGCTCAGATAGATGTGAGCGGAAGCGATAAAAACTTTACCGCCAAAGGTGAGGTGATCACCTTTGAGGGATTCCTAAAAGTTTATCTGGAGTCTACGGATGATGATGAAGAGGACGAACAAGCAGAAGGATTATTGCCAAAGATGCAAGAGGGTGAGCAAGTTAGCGTGGAAGAGATCAGCGCTACACAAAGGTTTACCAAGCACCCGCCAAGATATCAAGAAGCTAGTCTGGTAAAGAAACTGGAAGAACTGGGAATTGGCAGACCATCTACTTACGCTCCAACAATCTCAACCATTCAAAAAAGAGGATATGTTGAGAAAGAGAGCAGAGAAGGAGAGGAGAGGGAGTATGTGAAAATGGAACTAAGGGATGGTGCTATTCAGGAACATAAACTAACTGAAAGGACAGGTGCTGAAAAGAACAAACTTTTCCCAACTTCAATAGGAATGGTTGTGACCGATTTCTTATCTGAGCACTTTCAGAACATCATGGATTACAGTTTCACGGCCGACATAGAAAAGCAATTTGATGAGATCGCCGAAGGTCAAAGAGAGTGGAACAAAATGATAGAAAGTTTTTACGGTCCATTTCACAAGACAGTTGAGCACACCTTAGAGCATGCAGATCGTGCAAAAGGAGAAAGAGAATTGGGTATCGACCCAAAAAGTGGAAAGCCGGTCTTCGCCAGAATAGGCAGGTACGGAGCAATGGTGCAGATAGGTTCTGTAGAAGATGAGGAGAAACCTCAATTTGCCTCCTTACTTAAAGATCAAAGTATTGAAACCATCACTTTGGAAGAAGCTTTGGATCTATTCAAATTACCAAGAACTCTTGGTGAGTTTGAAGGAAAGCAAATAGATGCTGCCATTGGAAGATTTGGTCCTTACGTTCGCTGGGGAAGCCTATTTGCCTCTTTGAAGAAGAATGAAGGAGACGATCCTTTTAGCATTCAATTGGACAGAGCAATTGAGTTGATCAAAGAGAAGCAAGAACAAGAGAAGAACAAGTATATCAAGGTATTTGATGAAGACAAGGATGTACAAGTATTGAACGGAAGATATGGTCCGTACATCAAGATCGGTAGAAAGAACTTTAAGATCCCTAAAGATGTCAAGCCTGAAGATCTGACCTTGGAAGATTGCAAGAAGATCGCAGCAGAAGCTCCGGCGAAGAAGGGTAGAGGAAGAGCAGCAAAATCGAAAGCTAAAAAATAGATCTTAGAGTCTGGCCCTTCGACTCCGCTCATGGAGACAAAAGTTGATCCTAGATTCATTCTCTATTGATATATTTACCCTCGAACTTAAAAGTTAAATTCTAGACTTCCATTATGACAGCAATCACAGACTACCTCAAATCTGTTCAATTGAAGAAGATCAATGAAGGGAAAGATTTTGAGAATAGTCAGCTTGGTGCTTTTGTAGAACAAGAAATAAAAGCCGACAACCCTCCTCATATTGCAATTCTTAATGTTGAAGAAGAAAGAGGGTCTATAGATAATCAAGGTTGCTCTAAGGGGGGAGATGAGATCAGGAAGTATCTCTACAGGCTAAGAAAAGGAGATTTCTCAATTAGGGTATGCGACCTGGGCACCATTGAAGCAGGAAACTCACTTAGTGATACCTACTTTGCTGTTAAAGAAGTTGTCAAGGAATTAGTTAAACTCAAGGTTATTCCTGTGATCATAGGAGGTAGTCAGGATATAACACTTGCCTCTTATATGGCCTATGGGCAATTAGAGCAAACTGTTAATTTGGTAGACATTCATTCCTCCTTTTCATTGGGAAATACGGATCTACCTGTCAATTCAAACAATTATTTCAGCAAAGTGCTGCTTCAGCAGCCAAATGTGCTTTTTAATTACAGTCATTTGGGCTTCCAAAGTTATTTCACAGATCAGCAGGAGTTAAAATTGTTGGATGAATTGTTCTTTGATCTTCACAGACTGGGAACCATTAAGGAAGATATTCGCAAAAGTGAGCCGGTCTTGAGGAATGCAGACTTTGTCAGTTTCAATATTGGGGCTATAGCCCAACCATTTGCTCCTGCCAATCGTTCTGGTTCACCAAATGGACTAAGCGGAGAAGAAGCTTGTCAGCTGGCTCGGTATGCCGGTATGAGCGATAAATTAAGCTCGTTTGGATTGTATGAGTATAATCCGATCGAGGACCAGAATGGCATGACTGCCCATTTGATAGCACAAATGATCTGGTATTTTATTGATGGCTTTTATAATAGAAAGAATGATTTCCCTGCATGCAATAAGAATGAGTACACCAGATACACGGTAACCATAGATGAGGGGAAGCAGGAAATTGTTTTTTATAAGAGTCCTAAAAGCGATAGATGGTGGATGGAGGTGCCCTACAGTTCTTCTTTCAGAAGGAGGTATGAAAGGCATCTGCTCTTACCTTGTGATTATGAGGATTATAAGATAGCAATGGAAAATGAAATACCCGAAAGGTGGTTTCAAACCCATAAAAAACTGAAGTAAGCCCTTTTTGCTTAATTTTAAGTTTATGTTCTCAAAAGAGAAATAGAATATTAAAATTTAAGTATTTTAGGCGACTAAAATTTTGAAAAAATCGTCTTTCAGTCCTTCAAGAGATTAGTATGAAGAAAGTTTTACTAGGAGTTATAGCCTTACTTAGCATTGTGTCAGCACAAGCGCAGCAAGACCCTCAATTTACTATGAACATGTTCAATAAGTTGGCGGTAAACCCTGCATTTGCCGGTGCTAGATCCTCAATTTGCGCGAGTATATTGGCTAGAGAGCAATGGATAGGGTTTGAAGGAAATCCAAGCACTAACGTATTTAATGTAGATGGTGGATTCAAGGTTCGTCAGAAGTATCAAATGGGTGCGGGATTGTCTATCATTCAGGATGAGATCGGGCCTATTAATTCTTTGAATGTTAAATTATCACTTGCCTATCATCACAGAATCAATCAGGGTGTTTTAGCTATAGGTTTGTCTCCTGGGATTTTTAATCAATCAATAAGTGCTGATTGGAGAACTTCAGAAGGAAATTTTGACGGAACAGAAGACCCTTCCATTCCAAATAGTGAAGCAGGGGCTACTCAATTCGATCTTGGATTCGGATTGTACTATTACACTAAAGAACTTTATGTGGGATTGTCATCTACACATTTGAATCAGCCAGAGATATCTGATTCACCCGATGATAACTCTTCTTATGTATTCAATCAAGTAAGACATTATTATATAACAGCCGGTTATAACTACACTCTAAATGTGGGATCCGGTGAATTAGAATTACAACCTTCTGTTTTCGTTAAGTCGGATGCCGTTAGTACTCAAATTGATATCAATACCAATGTGCTTTACAATAATTTGGTTTGGGCTGGCGTTACTTACCGACTTGAAGATGCTGTTGCTTTCCTTGCGGGAGTGCACGTACCAAAGATCGATGGATTGAAAGTAGGCGCAGCTTACGATTATAACCTTTCAGATTTGGGAGATTATAATGATGGTAGCTTAGAATTTTTATTAAGCTATTGTTATACAATTAAAAGGAAAGTTAAACTTGAGCGTTATAAGAGTGTGAGATTCTTATAAATGCATCTAATTTGAAACATTCTCGAAAAAAACAAGTATACTTGCAAGTTCCATTTCGTCAAAAAAATTAGAATTGACGTTTAATTTTAAGGCCATGAAAAGATTGACCTTTATACTTATGTTAGCGATTGCTTCCCTTACTGCATGTGATGTTGGTAACGGAGAGTTGATCGGAGTTCAGGGGAGACCAGAATGGTATCAACCGGTTCCTTATGGAATGTTGTTGATCCCACAGGGAAGTTATACGATGGGTAATACCGATCAGGATGTTCCCGGTGCTAGGGTTTCCAAAACTAGAGTAGTTTCTGTTGCTGCATTCTATATGGATCAGACAGAGATTACAAATAATGAATATCGCCAGTTCGTTCATTGGGTAAGAGATTCTATTGCTCGCAAGATCCTCGGTGATGAGGTAAGTGAAGAAGAATACTTGAATCTTGTCAACGCATATGGTGAAGATATCGAACCTCCAACCATTAATTGGGATTCAAGAATCGATTGGTGGGGTGAAGAAGAGCGTGAAGCTCTTGAAGTGATGTTCCTACCGGATTATGAAAGATTCTACGGTAAGAAGCAGATCGACACCAGGAAACTGATGTTCGAATACTTCTGGATCGACTACAAAACTGCTGCTAGTAGATTTAGCAGAGAGCAAGGTCAGATCGATAGATCGGTATTCATTAAGAATGATATTATCAATATCTATCCGGATACATTGGCTTGGGTGCATGATTTCACCTATTCATACAATGAGCCAATGACCAATTCTTATTTCTGGCATCCGGCCTATGATGATTATCCATTAGTGGGAATCAATTGGAAACAAGCTAGAGCCTTTTCAATCTGGAGAACACAACTGCTTAACAACTTCCTTAGAAGAAGAGGTATGAGCGATGTGCAGTATTTCAGACTGCCAACTGAATCAGAATGGGAGTGGGCTGCAAGAGGTGGATTGGATCAAAACCAGTATCCATGGGGTGGTCCTTACATCCGAAACACTGTTGGATGTTTCTTAGGAAACTTCAAGCCTATGAGAGGAAACTATGTAGATGATGGTGGATTGCAAACTGTTAAAGTGACTGCTTACAATCCAAATGATTACGGTTTGTTCTGTATGGCAGGTAATGTTGCCGAATGGACTTCAAATGCATACGATGAGGCAGCATATGATTTTGCACATGATTTGAATGCTGATTACACATATGAGGCAAAAGAATCAGATCCTCCTTCTCTGAAGAGAAAAGTTATCAGAGGTGGATCATGGAAAGATGTTGCATATTACCTACACAACGGTACTAGAACATTCGAATATCAAGATACTGCCAAATGTTATATTGGATTTAGAAATGTAATGTCATATCTTGGTCGTCCAGAAAACAACGAAGAATTATAATAGAAGGATTTCAGCCTTCAATCAATCAATTAACCTAAAACTAACTACACACAATTTAATCTGAAAAAGAATGGGAATAGTAGAATTTTTATTTGAAACGAAAAAAGGTAAGAAGATAATGGGTCTTCTTTATGGTCTAGGAGCATCAGTTGTAATTATTGGTGCATTGTTTAAGATCGAACACTGGCCAGGTGCTAGTGCCATGCTAATTGTTGGTCTTGGTACTGAAGCCTTGATCTTTGCAGTTTCAGCATTCGAACCTCCTCATACTGAAGTAGATTGGACCTTAGCTTATCCGGAATTGGCGGGAATTGAAGACGACCAATTGACTGAAGCAACCAAAACTAAAGATGGAATTGCTCACGAAATGGATAAAATGTTGTCTGAGGCTAAGATCGGTCCGGACCTTATTGAAAGTTTAGGAACAGGATTTAGAAACCTTTCTGACCATACTTCTAAATTGAATAATATTTCTGACGCTTCTGTTGCTACTGAAGAGTACGTTGATAATGTTAAGAAAGCATCAAATAAGATGAGCAGCCTTTCTGCTTCATACGAAAAAGCTTCTGAAACTCTTGCCGGAATTACTATCGACCCTCAAGATGGTGGATCTTATGCAGAGAATATGAGAAGTGTAAGTTCTAAGCTTTCTGAATTGAACAATATCTATGAGCTTCAATTGAGATCAGCTACTGAACATATGGAAGCTAGTTCTAAGGCTTATGAAGGAATGGATACATTGATGCAAAACCTTCAGAAGTCATTGGAGTCTACTGAGAAGTACAAAGAGAACATATCTGAATTGGCTAGTAACCTTGGCGAATTGAATACTATCTATGGTAATATGTTGAACGCCATGAGCGCTTCTGCTCCAAGGAGAAATCCTGAGGCCTAATTAATCTTATTTACTAAACCACAAAGAAAAATTAGAGAATGGCAGGAGGCAAATTATCACCGCGGCAGAAAATGATCGGTATGATGTACTTAGTACTTACCGCACTGCTTGCGATGAACGTATCAAAAGAGATCCTGAACGCATTTGTTACTGTGAATGAAGGTTTGGAAAAGACCAAAACCAATTTTGCAGGTAAGAATGAAGATCAGTACAAGGCTTTTGCGGCTTCATATAGCGAGAACCAAACAAAGGTAGGCCCTTATTGGACCAAAGCTCAGAAGGTTCAGGAAATTGCAAATGCAACTGTAAAGTATATTGATGAGATTAAAGTCAAGATCATCGCTGGAATAGAACCGGAATTTACAGAAGAACAAGTAATCGGTAAGGATGAGTTCGGAAATGATACTATCCTTGAACTTAGACATGTTCAGGTTAAGGACAACTATATTGTTCCTACAGGGTTATTGGTAGGTTCTGAACCGGCCAATCCAATTACAACGCCTTATTCAGCAATGGAACTGATCGGAAAGTTGGAAGGCTTTAGAGATGAGTTGATCGGTGTTTTAAAGGATGAAGATAAAGACGGCGCAATAGGTAAAGCTCTAAAGGAAACATTCGTGTTTGAAGAGCAGATCAATCCGGCTTCACATAAGTTGGAAAATTGGCCGGCATATAACTTCTACGGAGTTCCTGCAGCGGCTACCTTGACATTATTGACCAAGATGCAAACAGATATCAGAAATGCTGAATCTGATGTGATCAAATATTTATACTCTGAAGTAGACGCTGCTTCTTATAAGTTTACTGAACTGGATGCAGCAGTTATTGCTCCTACTAGTTATGTGATCTTGGGTGATACCTTTAGAGCAGAAGTTTTCTTAGCTGCTTTTGATACCACTCAAAATCCAATCATTAGTATTGGAACTGATAGAGATACAACTACAGGTAAGATCCTTGGAGATACCTTGCCATTGGAGATCAGAAATGGAAAGGGTTATCTAAAGATACCTGCTAAAACACAAGGTGACTTTGAATATAAGGGTGTTATTAAGTTTAGAAACCCAAGTACCAAAAAGCTGGATCCTTATCCATTCAACTTTAATTACAAAGTTGAATCTGCTAGTACAACAATCTCTGCAACCAAGATGAATGTATTCTATATTGGTGTAGATAACCCGGTTGATATCTTGGCCGGTGGTGTTGCAAGAGATCAAGTGCAAGCTTCTATAACCAATGGTTCTATTAGCAAGTCAAAAGATGGATGGGTTGTACGTGTTACAAAGCCCGGAACAGCTACTGTTAATGTAGCAGCCAATGTTGAGGTAGATGGTAAAATGACCAGGAAAACAATGGGTTCAATGGAGTTTAGAGCCATGAAGATCCCTACTCCTACTGCGAAGATCGCACAAAAGACTGGTGGTGCTATTTCAAAGAATCAGCTTGCGGCTCAAGTGGGTCTTATAGCTGATATGGGAGACTTTGTATTTGATGTAAAAGTATTAGTAAACTCCTATATGTTCTCTTATGTTGCGGCCAATGGCTTAACAAAGGAGATCAAAGTAGATGGTTATGCTTTGGATAATCAGGTAAAGACAATTATTAGACAACTTAGACCAGGATCAAGGGTAACTTTTGAAAATATAAAGGTTAAAATGCCGGATGGAGAGATGAGAAGTCTCAGTCCGATCGTGTTAAAGTTGATCTAATTAAATTTAGAGATCATGAAAAAGTTAGTTCTCGTATTATTTGCAATCTTATTAGGTTTTGGGTCACAAGCTCAAGAAGTGTTGGATGGTATGTTCATCAAAGAAACTGCTCCAACCAGAAGAGTGATCCCTTATACTCATATTCGTGAAGCGGATGTAATGTACTATAAGAGAATATGGAGAGTTATCGATCTCAGAGAAAAGATCAACCATACCTTGTATTATCCGATTCAGCCAATCAAGGAGATCGGTTATGAAAGGATAAGTTTATTTGATCTACTAAGAAGATCTATTGAAGAAGGAACTGTTACTGCATATAAAGAAGAGTCAGATGGTGGTCAATTCAAAACACCATTGACCAAAGCAGAGGCAATGAACTCACTTTCAAAAGAGATCACTCAAATGACTATCGATCCTGCAACAGGTCTTGAGGTAGAGACTTCCTATAATGAGGAAATCACTGCTGATAAGGTATCTGAATATTGGATCAAGGAAGATTGGGTGTTTGATAGAGAAAGATCTGTAATGGAAGCAAGGATCATTGGATTGATGCCTATTGTTTCGGTCTTGAATACTGAAACGAACCAAACAAACAAATACGGATTGTTCTGGATCTATTTCCCTGAAGCAAGGTATGTGTTTGCCAATCATGAGGTTTATAATCCTTCTAACGACGGATCTAGACTGACTTTTGAAGATCTATTTAGAAAGAGAATCTTTTCTAGTTATGTGATGAGAGAGACCAATGTTTATGATAACAGAATTCTTGATGACTATAGAAAGAACGGAATTGATAGATTGCTAGAAGCAAGAAAGATCGAGCAAGAGATCATTCTATTCGAACATGATCTATGGCAATACTAAGATCTAAACAATATTAATAGATTAGCCCTGTCCAATTTGGATGGGGCTTTTTTGTTATGAATAGAGAGATACTAAAACTAGCTATCCCCAACATCCTTACTAACCTAACCATCCCCTTGGTTAGCCTTGTTGATGTTGCGCTTATGGGTAGAATGCCATCAGCTTCTTATATCGTAGCTATAGGTCTAGGAACTCTCATCTTTAATTTTATCTATTGGGCATTTGGATTTCTAAGGATGGGAACTACAGGTATGGTGTCCCAAGCCTATGGAAAGGGAGATAAAACCGAACAGCTGGAATTCCTTCAAAAGGGACTGGTGATTTCAATTACTGCAGGTATT
>JAUIGQ010000159.1 GCA_030429925.1 Bacteroidia bacterium
TCTGATAAGCATCTTTACCTCTGAATTTATACTGTGCAGCTTTATCAAACAGTTTCTGTGCTTTCTTCGATGGAGAAGGGCATTTTTCCTGTGAATACAAGGAAAAACTTAAGCCTAGCAGTAAAACGACAACTAGCTGTTTGTGGAGGAAAGTAAGGTTGAATCTCAAGCCCAAAATCTAAATCTGCAACAAAAGTGCAAAGGAAAGGAAAACAAGAAAACTTATTTAAAAAGACCCTTCAACTTTTTCTTGGCTTCTTCTTCTAACTTCTTTTGTGCTTCCTTCTTTTGTTTTTCCAGCTCTTTTTTGGCTTTCTCTTCCAATTCCTTTTTCTTTTTTTCCGCTTCTTCTCTAGCCTGACGTTCCAATTCCTTCTTCTTCTCCTCTAACATCTTCTTCGCTTGATCCTCAATTGCCTTCTTTGCATTTTCCTTTGCAGCTGAAAAGTCGGTCTTGATCTTTGGATCGGAGACATCCCCTTCTACGATCACTCCAATATTTATATTATCAGCAACATTTACGTCAACACCTTTTGATGCAGCTTGAGAAAGCAGGCCATCCAAAGCAGAATTTGCCTCTCCACCCAGCTCTTTCCTTGGAATTTCGAAGTCGAGGGTGTAATACATGGTTTGATCAATTGAATTATAACCGCTAATAGTAACCTTGCTATCATCTACTTTCAGATCGAAGGGCTCAACGAATACTTTACCACCAACAATATTGAATGTTAGATTCACATCGTTCACATCAAGCGGATCCAGCTTGTCGTATTTGATGGCTTTTGAAACCTTTTTCAAAGGTTTAAAACCCTCTACTTTCACAGAATGAGTTTTTAATTTTCCTTTGCCATTGAAGCTATCATAAATGGGGTTCATTCCATTGTCCAAGGCACCTGCAATGGTTAGCTTGGTAGAATACTTTCCCTTACTATGTTTGATGATTGGGGCCATTTGCTGAATACTGACAAATTTTTCACTTGTCTTCTGAACATCGAACTTGTCTATATCCATGGCGAAGTCGAAAGTTGGTCGCAAACTGTCAGTGCTTTCATAAAAACCATTCATCAACATGGATCCTTCCAACAAATCCATCTTTGTATTCTTCATGTTTAATTTCTCTTCATTCAGCACTATACTTCCGCCAATATTTTCAATGGTTAGGTCATCATAGATCAATTTCTTGATGTCTGCTGTTGTAGTAAAATCAATATTCTTTGGAAGAAGCAATGCTTCCATAGGCTCTTCACTGCCTTCAGGATTTTCAGCATTTCCACCATTACCTTCTCCACCTTTGCTTTCTGATTCTTCTTCCTCGGGGTCTATACCTGCCAATTCATTGATATCCATCAATTGAGAGTTTAGATCTAGCTGTCCATGTAAGATGGCATTATCACTTAAGGCATAACCTATGAAATTCTCCAGTCTGCCTTTCGCCTGAAAATCGCTTTTTCCCACCTTCATATTCAAATCAGATAGTTCGGCAAAAGCAGGAGTAAAGGTCATTTTTGCATGGTCTACATCCACTGGGTAGTCTAAAGAATCACTCTTATAGTGAAGTCCACTGACCTCAAGGTCACCTGTTGCCTTGAATGATTCATATTCCTCTCTCTCAAGGGTGGATAATCTACCTTCTAAGTTCAATTTTGCATCGATGATCCCAGCGAGCTCATCACCTTCCTCCAATGGGATCACATCTTTAACATTATCAATAATGATCTTCCCTTGCATACTGGATCGAATGAAAGGATCAGAGATGGGTTCACTCATATAGAGCGTTAGGCTGAATGGATTACCGGCCATATTGAAGGCAAATTTGCTAACGTCTATTATGGTATGATCCAGATCCCCATCGGCACTTTCGATCTTTGTATTGATATTGATCTCTGTTACAGATTTGGGTAGATCGGGATACTTGAACATTCCATCTGCTACTTGCAAGTTCAACGCAAATGCAGGATAGGTTGAATCTATATAGGTTCCTTTTACATAACCATCCAGAGCCAATGTGCCTGATGTTTGTACACCTTCCAGATCCTTGCTGAACTCAGCAGGGATCATAGATAAGAACTCCTTGAATGCAGTTTCACTGGCTGCATAGGTAATGTCCATATCAATAGCATCATTGGGCATAGCTACCCAACCATCAAATGCCAAAGGCAACTCATTCACTCGAAGTGTATTCTCTAAGAAGGTGAATTTGAATTCATCCAAGTTCATTCCCAAACCGGCCTTCAACTCTGCTCTTGCATCGTTCAAATAATCAGCCCCATCAAATGAGAAATCAGTATCATCAATGGTTACCAATGCATCTAAATTGGTTTCGGAAGCAGACATATCTCCGGTAATGCTTGCATTCAATCCATGCATTCCCATGCTCATAGGCATGCTTAGGTCTTGGTAAACAAAATTTGCATTGACTATGCTGATCTCCTGCAACTCCATCTTAAAGGGCGCTCCTTCTTCTGTCGGCTCTTTCTCAACCTCTTTGGTTGCCGTTGAATCTGACTTTGCAATGTCCCAGTTAGCCTTACCATCTGCCATTACTTTCAAATGGATGTTTGCATCCACCAGGGCTATTCTCTTCAACTGAATGGTTTCACCTTTAATAACCGACATGAGATCGATCACCAGATCCAGCTCACCTAATTCGGCTAGGGTTACATCATTGAACTGACCTACCCCCTTCACCTTCAAGTCTTCCATGCTCAAGAAAAAATCGGGAAAGGATTTGATCAAGCTTAAGTTTATATCCCCAAAATCTACCTCAGCATTCACAACCTTGTTAGTCTCCTGTTTGGCCAATTTGACAATATCATCTTTAAAGATCACAGGCAGAATAAAGAGAGCAGCTATGATCAATATTATTAGTACTCCAACTACTTTCAGAATGGTTTTCATGCTTTGATTTATTTGAGGTTATAACTCCTTATAAACTTAATTATTTTTCAGTTGGATGAGGAATTAGCTCATTCTCAGTATAGGCGATAGTTGTGGCTACAGTGGCATCACCAGTGACATTTACCACCGTTCTGCACATATCCAATGGTCGGTCAACTGCAAAGATCAAGCTGATGCCTTCCAAGGGCACTCCAACAGAACCAAGCACAATTGCCAGCATAATGATGCCAGCTCCTGGAACCGCAGCAGATCCAATAGAAGCTAAGGTAGCAGTCAATACAATGGTCAGCTGTTCAGACAAGCCCAGATCCATTCCGTACACTTGTGCAATAAATACTGCTGCAACGGCCTGATAACAGCTTGTTCCGTCCATATTGATCGTAGCTCCCAAAGGCAATACAAAGCTTGCTACTTTATTGGAAACCCCTAATTTCTCTTCGCACCTTTCCATGGTTAATGGCAAGGTAGCCGCCGAAGAGCTAGTGGAAAAAGCCAGCAACTGAGCAGGGGCTATACCCTTAAAGAATTCTCTGTAAGAGAAACCGGCCAAAAATTTCAAGATCATTGGATAAACGAAGAAGACCAAAATGGCCAAGCCAATTAAGACGGTTATAGAGTACATGGCTAAGCCCTTTAAGATCTCAACCGCAGCAGCCGGGTCGTCACCGGCCAGTTCCACCATGATATTCCCTAATAACGCAAAAACACCTATAGGAGCAAAGTACATGATGATATCTACCATCTTGAGAATAACCTCATTAGCTCCGTCGAAGAAATCTTTAACCGCTTGTACTTTAGTTGCATCCGGAGCAATGATAAGAGCTACTCCAAACATGAGAGCGAAAAAGATCACTTGCAGCATATTTCTATTATCGGAAGAGGAATAAAAAATATTGGCGGGAACCATATCTACAAGAAACTGTAGGGGTCCACTTTCTTTTTGAGCCAAAGCTTGTTCTTCAGTGGATTTGACCTTTGCCTCGTTCTTGACTACCATTTCATTTCTCACCTCTTCTGAAAAGCTCTTACCGGGTTGAATGATATTTACAACCATTAGTCCTATGGATACTGCTATAACTGTAGTTACAATGTAGATCCCTACTGTCTTCCCCCCCATTGATGAGAGTTGAGCGATGTCCTTCAGTCCGGAAATACCATTGATCAAAGAGATCAGCACCAAAGGCACAGCAATCATCTTTAACATATTGATAAATATCTTTCCCCAAGGGGCAATCCAATCAGCTGTAAACTCCTGCCAACCGGCATTTGCAGCCAAGAGTCCGTATAACAATCCTAAAACAAGACCAATGATGATCTGCCAGTGAAGAGGGAGTTTTTTCATAGAAAAAGTTTGAAATCCGAAATTACAAAAGATACGTATAGCGATGCTATACAAAGAGTCTAGAATCTGGAGTCTTGATTCTACAATTTAGAAGTTCTGCTCCTCAACATATGATCAACCAGAACCAATGCAGTCATTGCTGTTACAATGGGCACAGCACGAGGCAAGACAGTTACATCGTGTCTACCCTTTCCTTCAATGTTAACTTGATTTCCATCCTTATCGACCGATTGCTGATCTTTCATCAGAGTAGCAACGGGTTTGAAGGCGGTTCTAAAGTAGATGTTTTCACCATTACTTATACCTCCTTGGATTCCTCCTGAAAAATTACTCTTGGTAGTGATCTTCCCTTCCTTGAATTCAAAAGGATCATTGTGCTCAGATCCTTTCATTTCACTGGCGCAAAAACCAGATCCATATTCGAATCCCTTTACAGCATTAATACTGAGCATACCCTTGGCCAAATCTGCATGAAGTTTATCAAACACCGGTTCTCCCCATCCTACAGGGACATTCTTCACCAGTGTTTGTATAGCACCTCCTAAGGTGTCTCCATCATCTGCGGTAAACTGGACCAGTTCAAGCATCTTCGCTTCCATTCTATGATCGGGACATCTCAATTGGTAATCATAGACCCTTTTGAGATCCAGTTCATCAAAATCTGCCAGCAATTTCAACTTACCTAATTGTTGGACATAAGAGTAGATCTCTACTCCTGATTCCTTAAGCAGTAGCTGAGCAATTGCCCCTCCCA
>JAUIGQ010000020.1 GCA_030429925.1 Bacteroidia bacterium
ATTTAAATTGTGTAAATTTTTTTAAACAATACTTTTTTTTTTTATGTCTTAAAGGAAATAATAATGAGTCTTAATGTCTACTTAATTATAGTATAGAATACAATGACTTTTTTTCCCATCTCTTCCAGCTCTACCACTTTCTTAATAATACCCTTCCATAGATTGAGAAATACTTTCATTAATTACAAATCTAACATCAGATTTGTTAATTCCCATGCCAAAAGCAGTTGTCGCTACTATAACTTAAATTTTATTTTCCATCCATTTTTACTGAATAGAATCCTTTAAAATTTTGCTTTTTTTACCAAAATAACTTTCACAACTAATATTTGCTTTTTATAAATAGTTAGTTAAAGCTTCACATTTTTTAATATGCTCGTTTGTTCTTGCCTTCTACATAGTAGATAAAACTTTTATTGACTACCCTATTCCCTCCTGCAGTTGGGTAATCGCCACTAAAGTACCAATCTCCCTTGTGATCCGGGATTGCTTTATGCAACCCTTCCAAGGTTTGATAAATGATCTGCACTTCTGCATTGATATCTTTTGGGGTAAGAAGCTCAGAGATCTTTGCTGAGATCTCTTCAGCGGTAAAGGGCTCATAGATCTCTTTTACAAAGTTCTTGATCTCGTCTTTTGGAAGATTCTCTTGTTCTTTGCATTTCTGATAGACTTCTTGGATCAATCCTTCCTTACCATTCTCTTTAAGCAGGGAAATTGCAGCCTGGAAAGCAATGAAATCTCCCAATTTAGCCATGTCGATCCCATAACAATCGGGGTATCTTATCTGGGGAGCAGAGGATACGATCACGATCTTTTTGGGTCCTAGTCTATCTAGGATCCTCAATATGGATTGCTTCAGGGTAGTTCCTCTAACAATTGAGTCATCAATGATCACCAAATTGTCTTTTCCTTTTACAATAGAGCCGTAGGTAATATCATAGACGTGTGTAACCAGATCATTTCTGCTTTCATCTTGGGTGATAAAGGTTCTAAGCTTGGCATCTTTGATCGCTATCTTTTCAGCTCTTGGTTTGATCTGCAGAATATCCTGGATCTTTTGGTCATAATCTGTCGCTGAAATATCTAGAGCTTGGATCTTTTCCTTCTTGACTCCATTCAAATAGTCGTTCAATCCTTCGATCATTCCGTAATAGGCAGTTTCTGCTGTATTTGGAACAAATGAGAATACACTGTTTCTTAGGTCATTGTCAACCGACTTCAATACCTCTGGAACGATCGATTTACCCAGGTTTTTTCTCTCTTGATAAATATCTTTATCGCTACCTCTTGAGAAGTAGATCCTTTCAAAGGTGCAAGCCATCTTTGGAAGAGGCTCTTTAATTTGCTTGATATTTATGCTTCCGTCTTTCTTAACAATGAATGCATGTCCCGGATCAACTTCCTTGATCTCTTCAAGAGGAACGTTGAAGGCGGTCATGATTGCCGGTCTTTCAGAAGTAACTACTGCAATCTCATCATCATAATAATAGAATGCCGGTCTAATTCCGGATGGGTCTCTAAGAACAAAAGCATCACCATGTCCGATCATTCCTGCCATTGCATAACCACCATCCCAATCTTCAGCAGCATTTCGCAGGATCCTGTGCACCTTCATATTCTCTGCGATCAGACCCGTAATCTCATGCTTTGATTTCCCTTGAGACTTGAATTTCTTGTATTGCTTCTGATTTTCAACATCCAGGAAATGACCGATCTTTTCAAGCACAGTTACTGTATCAGACTGCTCTTTTGGGTGCTGTCCAAGGCCTACCAAAAGATCAAAAAGTTCATCAACATTGGTAAGGTTAAAATTGCCTGCTACCACAAGATTTCTTGTCATCCAATTGTTTTGACGGAGAAAAGGGTGACAATTTTCAATACTATTCCTTCCAAAAGTGCCATATCTGAGGTGGCCTAAATAAACTTCTCCCATGAATGGTACATTCTCTTTCAAGTAAGGAATGTCCTTTAAGAGCTTTGGGTCCTTATTCTGAACCTCTTCTAAGTTCGCATTGATCTTGGCAAAGATCTCTTTGATTGGTTGGTTATCATTGGAGCGAACTCGAGAGATATATCTTTGTCCCGGTTCAACATCTAATTTGATATTGGCAACACCGGCACCATCTTGCCCCCTGTTGTGCTGCTTTTCCATCAATAGGTACAATTTGTTTAGCCCATAGGCTGCTGTACCATATTTTTCTACATAGTAAGAGAGTGGTTTTCTAAGTCGGATAAATGCAATTCCGCATTCGTGCTTTATTTGATCACTCATTCAATTGGGATGTATGTGCTAGCTTTTGAGAGCAGCAAAATTAAACAATCCTATTGAGCTATCCTTTCGTTTGATGGTTGGGAGTGAAGTGCCTGATGAGGGCAAGTCCTATTGAGGCTGCCAGAGTTGAAGCTAATAGAATTGCCATTTTCGACTGAGTTCTTGCCAGTTCTGAATCAAAGGCCAGTTCTGAAATGAATATCGACATGGTAAAGCCGATGCCTCCAAGGAATCCTGCACCCAAGATGATTCCCCAATTTGTAAATTTTGGCAACTCAGACCAACCTGCTTTGATTACAAGAAAAGAAAATCCGCTGATCCCTAGAACTTTACCAAGAATCAGAGCGATCATTATTCCTAGTGGAATAGAGGTGCCCATACTTGCCAATAGCTCAGAATTGAACTCAATGCCTGAATTTGCCAAGGCAAAGAGTGGGATAATTATATAGGATACCAAGGGAGAGAGGGCATGTTCAAGCCATTGGAGAGGAGAAGCTGCTTCATCTTGTGTTGCTCGCATATTTTCAATGATCTCTTCCTGCTGATAGCTAACATAAAAACCCTTCATTACCGTTGTTCTTTTGAACTTGTACAAGAGCTTGTTGATCTTATTGATGAATCTCTTTTCATTGATCTTTGCCTTTACCGGAATGGTCATGGCTACAATGACCCCTGCAAGAGTAGCATGAATTCCCGAATGCAGAAAGGCTACCCATAACCCGCCTATTCCAAAGATGCTGTAAAACAAGGTCTTTCTAATACCAATAAGGTTCCCTATACCTAAGATCAAAAAGAAGAAAGCCCCGAGCTCCAGATAATTGATGATAAGGTCATTTGTGTAAAAGATGGCTATTACTAGAACTGCTCCTAGGTCATCCACAATTGCTAGAGCAGTTAGGAAAATCTTAAGGCTGGTTGGAACTCTTTTACCTAAGAGAGATAAGATTCCCAATGCAAAGGCTATGTCAGTTGCCATGGGAACTCCCCATCCGGATTCTCCACTAGTACCCTTATTAAAGATAAGATAGATCACTGCAGGTGCGATCATGCCGCCTATTGCAGCGAACACTGGTAAGGATGCTTTCTTCCAGCTTGAAAGTTCTCCCAAAATCACCTCTCTTTTGATCTCCAAGCCGATCACAAAAAAGAAGATGGCCATTAATCCTTCATTGATCCAGTGATGTAAGCTTTTGGTTATACCATATTCACCAATGTTGAATCCCAGAGGAATTTCCCATAAATGATGATAAAAGTTACTTAGAGGAGAATTGGCCCAGATCAATGCAATGATCACAGCTATAAATAGCAGAATACCTGAAATTGGTTGATTCCTAATGAGCTGCTCAACGGGATGGAAGAGCCGCTCAATAATGGCTTCTCTCTCTCTTTCCTCCTGAACAAATTCCTCTCTGCTTCCTCTTTCTTCTTTCATTAAGTGGACTAAATAAACTAGTTCTTCAATTAAAGCAGTTTATTGAACTATTAGTTTTTTAGAAAGATGTTTGCCTGAGATATCTAATTGCAGATAATAGGTAGATGGGGGAAGCTTATTATCGAATTGAAGTTGCATCTGATTCTGTTGATTCCCTTGCCATTCTTTAATTAGCCTGGATCTCATGTCTAAAAGCCTTACCCTTTCAATGCGCCCCTTAGTTTTTATTTGCATTGAACTTCCCTTTAATGGATTTGGATAGATATCAACTTGTTCGATTTCTGACTTACTTATTTCTTCGATTGAAACAGTTGAAGAAACATGAATATAATCCTCCCTTAATAAGGTATCTCTTCCTTGACCATTATCTACTACCAACTGAATATCATAATATCCGGTATCTGTAAATTCAAAGAATGGCTCAGCGGAATTTGAAGTGCTTCCATTGACATAGTTGAAGGTAGAGGGACTAACGGACCAATTGAACGAAGGTGCTATGATACTTAATGATAGGTTATTCATTTGAAGAGTATCTCCAATAAAAATATTAGTAGTGTCTGCTGTAAAGAGAGCTAGAGGTGCGAATAAACCGGGAAGATTTCTCACGCTATCTCTATATTGAAGATTGACCGGTATAAAAACCCCATTCACAACATTGCCACTTAAGATCATGGCAGGGTATGTTAGAGAAGGAGTAATCCATTTATAATCTCGGGTATGTCTTGTAATTCCAAAATTTAAAGTGCCAAAACTCACAGTGTCATAGGTTACAAGATCTGTCTTTACTTTCAAGCAGTTGAATGTTCCATAAGGAGTGGACATGCTTCCCCACGCCTCAACTTCATTGATCCTATATCCACTGGTTGAATAGTAGGCAGGAGAGAAGATGTTATTGAATACTAGATTGAAACTATTGGAATCTCGGTCTAAATAGTTCAATGGGAATTCATAGACCTGATCAGGGTCTGCATAAGTAGGAGTTATGGGGGCAACTAAAGGGCCGAAGGGTACACGAGCACCCCTTTGATTGATCTCAAACGCCGATGTACTATTGGAATAAAAATCATAGACATCGTAAATTGAGATGCCGGAATAGGCAATAGTATCAGCTACCTTTTGAGCCATCTTTCCACTGATATTATAAGGTGTTTGAGCGGAGGTTAAGAATTCTCTAACTCCCTGCCTTAAAGGAATGATGCTATCATAGTTCCAAACCTTGTTTGCCCCGGTATCTGCAAATGTGAAAAGCACTGTTGAATCGAATGCAGCAACACTAAATCTGGATGTGTCGCCTGCAGTAGGCATATGGGTTGAATTTATGCTTACCTGAGCATTAATTGCTGTCAGCAAACAGAAACTGAAGATCAGTAAATAGGTTTTTAGTTGGGTCATTTGAAGTTACTTAGCCTGACTAAGTTACCCATTAATGGCTTCTACTTCCTTAACTTCTCCGGGAAGCATTTCTTGCAGCATATTTTCAATGCCATTTTTTAAGGTCATAGTTGAAGAAGGACAACCACTGCAAGCTCCCTTAAGCACCACTTTAACCTTTCCCGATTCTACCGAATGAAGCTCAATTGCACCTCCGTCGCTCTCAACAGCAGGTCTCACATATTCATTGAGAATATTAGCTACTTTCTTTTCCATATCTGAAAAATCAGACTCACTTTTTCCGGAAACTTCATTTTCTTCAGAGATCTCTTCTTTTTTCGACTGGATGATCACTTTCCCATCTTTATTGAGGAATTCAGAAAGCATATCTCTCATCTGATGGATCACATCTTCCCATTCAATTATATCTGTCTTCGTTACTGCAACAAAATTGCTTGCAATAAAAACTTTAGACACAAAAGGAAGGTTCAGTAGTTTGGCCGCAAGAGGGGAGTTGGATTGGTCATCTTCCAAGCTAAATTCATATTGCTCTCCATCAACGATCAAATAACGATTTGATACGAACTTCATGGTTGAAGGATTCGGAGTGCTTTCTGCATAGATAGCATGGGGGGCTATGTCGGTTTTTTCCATCATCTGATATTTAGAACAAAATTAGTCAAGAATTGATCATTAGCTTTGTCTTTCACCGACTTATAGTTATGGCAATAATAAAAGAAGTTAGAGGTTTTTCACCTAAATGGGGAGCAGATTGCTTCATCGCGGAAAATGCTACCATAGTGGGCAATACCATTATGGGCAACAATTGCAGCGTTTGGTTCAATGCTGTGATAAGAGGAGATGTAAATAGCATACGATTAGGAGATCGGGTAAATGTTCAAGATGGTGCAGTGATCCATTGCACTTTTGAAGGAGCGGATACCCAGATCGGCAATGATGTATCTATAGGTCATAACGCTATTGTTCACGGCTGTAAAGTTCACGATAAAGTGCTAATAGGCATGGGAGCAATTGTAATGGACCATTGTGAGATCGAGAGTCATAGTATTATCGCAGCAGGATCAGTGCTTACTCAAAATACTAAGGTTGAGGCGGGATCTATCTATGCCGGAATTCCTGCAAAGAAGATTGCGGATGTAAGTGAGGAGTTGAAAAATGGTGAAATAGAGAGAATCGCAAAGAATTATATGAAGTATTCATCTTGGTTCAAAGACTAGCTCCAGATGCTCCCTTTTTCCAATTTTACTCTTTCTCCAAAAAAGAAGCGTGTGCTTTTCTCAAAGGCTTGAGTATAATCCGAAACAAAAAAATGATGCTCTTCATTTCGCTTTGGATTTAGCAAGCCTCTTTCTTCCAATACTTTTTTTAGGTGGATGGCAACAACTTCTGATGAATCTATAACTTCAACCTTGTTCTCATAGAATTCATTGACTTGCTTTTTGATCAGAGGGTAATGTGTGCAAGCCAAAACGATCTTATCAATATTTGATAGTTGTTCTTGACTCAGGTAAGAGTCGATCACCGTCCGACTTATATTATCATTGATAAAACCCTCTTCTATCATTGGACAAAGCAGGGGTGTTGCCAATGGTCTAACTTCCATGCTCCCGCTGAGGCCTTTCAATTTATTAGGGTAGATCTCAGATTGAATGGTTCCCTTGGTGCCAATGACTCCTATCTTCCCTTTTCCCACCTCAATTAATTTTTGAACTATAGGGTCAACAACGTTAAGAACTATAGCCTGATCACCTATAATTTCTTTTACTTCCTCATAGGCGACTGAAGAAGCAGTATGGCAAGCAATTACGATAACCTTGCAGTTCTTATTCAGAAGGAACTTGCTAAGTTCCACAGCATAGTGCTTAATTGAGTAGCTTGCTTTGTCACCATATGGAAGATGAGCAGTATCGCCAAAGTAGATCAGCTGTTCATTGGGTAATAGTTCTTTAATAGCATGAGCAACTGTTAAGCCACCAATGCCGGAGTCGAAAATACCAATGGGATTATCAGCTTTTAAATTCATCTTCATTTTGCGAACATAAAAAAAGCAGCTTCAATTATGAAACTGCTTTATAAAAATACTGCTTATTCGATATTACAATAGACCCATTTTCTTTTTTACCATGGGCATGATGTTATCTGAGTCTTTTTGATAGAGTAGTACTCCAACACCTGAATCAAATATGTAGGTGTATCCATTCTCTTTGGCAACATCTTCAATTGCTTTCTTAGCTTTATCAATAAGTGGCTTTAGCAATTCTTCTTCTTTGGCTTGCAAGTCTTGCTGAGCTGTTTGCTGAAACTCATTGATCCTTTGTTCAAGATTTGTAATCTCTTTGATCTTGTCTTTTTTTATGGTCTCGGTCATCGAAGCTTCATTAGCTTGGAAGTTTGCAACCTTAGATTGATACTCATTGGTCATTGCTCCCAATTGAGACTCTAGGTCTTGTGCATATTTCTTGATCTGGTTTTCAACAGTTGTTCTTTCCGGCATTGCCAATAGTAGCTCATTTGAGTTCAGGTGTCCAAGCTTTTGTCCAAATACCGCTGTACTCAAAAGTGTAGCGAATACTAATATTATATGTTTCATCTTTTTCATTTTGCGCGAATTTAGTTGATGTTATTCAATTATTTGATGTTTCTTTTCAATAACTGATAATAATCGTGCCAATTATCGGTCATCTCCTGGTTTATAACCCATTCTTCTCAAAACATCGTCACTTAGATCGTATTTTGGATTAGAATATACCATAGTAGCATCACCTGCCTTGTCGAAAACCATTGCATACCTGCCAATACTTGCTGTTTGCTGAACAGCTTTGTAGATCTTTTCTTGAATAGGTTTGATCAATTCCTTTCTTTTCTTGAATAGCTCACCACCTATTCCAAACTTATCTTTCTTGAACTCTTTGGCTTCATCTTCCTTCTTCAAGATCTCTTCCCTTCTTTTGGTTTTCATCCTTTCAGTTAATAAGATCTCTTCAGCTTGAAAGTCCTTGTACATTTTATCGATGTCTTCGTACTTTTTTTCGATCTGTTTCTGCCATTCACTGGATAAAGCATCCAGTTGTTTTTTGGCTTCTTGATAATCAGGAACATTGCTCAAGATGTATTCTGAATCTATATAGCCAAACTTTTGAGCGTTGGAAGCCGAGAAGGCTAAGAGCATGCAGAATAGGAAAATGATCTTTTTCATATCATATAGTTTTTACCAACCTCCGATGTTTCCTCCAATGGTAAAGTGAAACTCTGTTCTACTATTTGGATCAGTTCTACCTGGAATGTCATCTAATCTATATCCCCAATCTAATCCTAACAGACCAAAGAAGGGCATAAAGATCCTAACACCCACACCTACAGACCTATAAACCTCAAAGGGTGAGGCCTGTTCAAATTCGAACCAAGAATTTCCTGCCTCAGCAAAGCCTAATCCATAGATCGTTGCGGTTGGACTTAAGCTAAACGGAAATCTTAACTCCGCAGTATATTTTGTTACTACAGAAGCACCCGTTCTTGGAGATAGCTGTCTGTCGCCATATCCTCTTAGTGCAATGATCTCACTACCATCAAGGTTAAACCCACTTAATCCATCACCACCTAAATAAAACCTTTCAAATGGTGATTGACCTAGATCATCATTATAGGTTCCCAGATATCCGAAGCCTACTTTTGTATTCAATACTAGTTTGTGTTTCCCTCCACTTAAAGGAGTAAACCAAGAGGAGTTGAACTTCCATTTGTGGAACTCGATGAACTTGTATCGATCTTGGTTTGCCAACTCATCATAGTCTTCAGTATTGTCGAAAAGAGAATAAGGAGGAGTGAGCTGAAGAGATAGGGAAGTGTTGGCTCCACTGGTTGGATAGATTGGATGGTCAACTGAGTTTCTTGAAAAAATGGTTCTAAAACTCAAGTTATGGGCATAGCCTGTTCCGAAAATGAAATTACCCCAGTTTTGAAGGTCGTAATATTGATAGCTGACCTCATTGTATAATTGGAAGAAATCATCCGGCCAGTTCAACCTTCTTCCCAATCCAACTGAAACTCCCCAAATACCCAAAGCCTGCCTATTGGGGTTTTCAATTTTATTACCAAAGCTATCTCGAATATATCTATCAGCACCATTTGTTTGTCTTGAGTAGAAAGCACTAACTGTTAGGCTGTTTGGTTTTCTACCTCCCAACCAAGGCTCAGTAAATGAGATATTATAAGATTGGAAGAATACCCCATTGGTTTGGGCTCTCAAACTAAGCCTTTGTCCGTCACCTGCAGGCAATGGTCTCCATGCTTCCTTCTTGAAGAATTTCTTTGCCGAGAAATTATTAAAGTTCAAACCAAGACTTCCTACTACTCGGCCTCCGCCCCATCCACCTGAAAGTTCGATCTGGTCTGAAGGGGCTTCTTCTAATTGATATTCAATGTCAACAGTTCCACTTGCTTGATCAGGAATTGGGTTCACTCCCATACTAGTTTGATCAAAATAGTTCAACTGCATTAATTCTCTCTGAGTTCTAATGATGTCTGATCTGCTAAAAAGCTGACCCGGATATGTTCTTATCTCTCTTCTGATCACATGATCATTGGTCTTTGTGTTTCCTTTGATAGTGATCTCATCATTTCTCGCTTGCCTTCCTTCTCTCAATCTGATCTCAAAATCAATGGTATCATTCCTAACTTGTGTTTCCACCACATTGGGTTGGAAGAACAGATACCCATCATCCAGATATAAGGAGCTAATATCCCTTCCTGCAGGATCTTGATATAATCTTCTATCAAAAAGTTCTTGATTGTATATATCACCCCTGTCAATTCCAAGGATACGATCTAGTTCTTCGTCTGTGAATTTTGAATTTCCGATCCATTTGATGTCGCCAAAGAAATATTGTTTTCCTTCGAAGATCTTCATATCAATACTTACCCTTTTCTTGCTAACTTGATAAACAGTATCGAAGGTAATCTTGGCATCTCTGTATCCTTGCTCATTGTACTTTGCAACAAGCATGTTCTTATCTGCTTCGTATTCATCCCGAATAAACTTAGATGCTTTGAAAATTCGGATAAACCTTTTCCTTTTCGTATTCTTCATGGTTTGCCTGATCTTCTTATCCGACAAAACCTCATTACCTTCAATATTGATATCCCTGACCTTGATCCGGTCCTTCTTTTTAACCTGAATGGTTATCACCTTTGAATTCTTGATAGTACTATCATTTTCAACGATAAGGTCAACTTCTGCATTATAGTAACCTTTGTCTATGTAGTAATTCTCAATGGTTCTTTTAGTATTGCTCAATAGGTTTGGAGTGATCACCTTACCCCTGATCAGCAGGATCTCGTCTCTTAACGATTCTTGCTGTCCTTTTTTTACTCCTTTGAACCTAAACTTGGATAAACGGGGCCTCTCCTCAAGATCAATGTTCAGAAAGATCAGGTCTCCCTTTACATCAGTTGCACTTAGTTCAATATCTGTAAAAAGCTCTTGTTGCCATAATTTTCTAAGTGCATTTGAGATATCATCACCTGGTACAGAGATCTCTTGTCCCACTTCTAGACCTGAAATTGCAATAAGTGCTGTATGATCTAGATTATTGGTTCCTGTGATGGTAATATCTCCAATGGTGTATTTCCTTGGATTGGCATAATCAAGAGCCTCCAATGCAGGATCAATAGAGATCTGTGACCTCAAGGGCAGGGTTATGCCCACAATTAGAATTAAAAGAAGTACTGATGATCTAATCCTCATGAGGAAAGTTGCTCACTTGTTTTGCCAAATCTTCTTTCCCTACTTTGATAATCTGCAATGGCTTCCCAAAGATTTTCTCTGGTGAAATCCGGCCAAAGTATCGGAGTGAAGTACAATTCAGAATAAGCTAATTGCCATAAAAGGAAATTGCTGATCCTGTATTCTCCACTTGTTCTGATCAATAGTTCCGGATCGGGAATATTGGCGGTGCAAAGATAGCGATTGAACATTGCCTCGTCTACCTTAATTTCTTTATTATCACTGGCTTTAACATCATTTAACAGGCGATTGACCGCATCTAGTATTTCCCATTTAGAGCTATAACTAAGAGCCAAGACCAAGGTCATTCCATCATTGGTAGAGGTTGAATCAATGGCCTTGTTCAATTCAGAATAACAATTACCAGGCAAGTTCTTCAGATCACCAATCGCTTGAAGTTTAATGTTATTCTTGTTCAGCGTTTTTGTTTCCTTAGCAATGGTAGTAACCAATAGTTGCATTAATGCGGCAACTTCTGCCTTGGGTCTGTTCCAGTTTTCAGTTGAGAATGCATAAAGTGTTAAGTATTTCACTCCGGCTTGTGCAGCTCCCTCTGTAACTTCCCGTACTGACTTTACCCCATTCTTATGTCCAAAGACTCTTGCTTTGTTGTTTTTCTTTGCCCATCTCCCATTACCATCCATGATTATGGCAACGTGCTGTGGGATATTCGATTTATCAAGTTTTTCAAGCAAGGACATTGGCTCCAAAATTAAGGGCGGCAAAGTTGAGATTAATAGCTGAAAATTAAAAATTCATATGAGGGCAAGGTCCTTCATTTGTCAGCTTATATGTAAGCATGAATCCCATGATCCCATACCAATCATTATTGTAGCCCTTACCTTGCTCATAGAGCTCATTTTCAAGATTTGGCAAACCGTCTAGGTTGTCTTTATATGTTTTCCTGAACCCCCACTCCATATTTAAGCTGATCTTTCTGCCCAAATTCAACTTGATCCCTGGTCCAAAAGTAAATGCAATCCCACTTCCATCGCTAGCTTCAGAGGTAACAACGGATGTACCGTCAACTGTTGTAGAAGGATTGTACCAATAATAAGAGAAGCCCGTAAAAAGGTATGGACTAAACGGCATATCTCGATTTCCTAATTTATAGGGCAGGAAATTGAATTCAATCAAACCATTCAATTCGGTCAACTTAGTACTAAACTCTGCTTTTCTATCCCTATTGAACAATAGATCTGATTGAATATCTTCAGCCTCAAGTTTGGCTCTATTCACTCCCAACCTTAATGCATATCTCTCATTCAGATTGTACCTAAAAATAGCTCCAAAGCAAAAACTTCCTACATCGTTTCCCCAATGTGTTTTTGGATTGATCTCTCCTAAGTAATATGATCTTCCTAGAAGCAGTCCAAACTCGCTTGTTTTTTGCGAGTGAAGATTGCCAATCATGAATAGTGAAAGGAATATTGCTATGAAATATCGTAACATAGAAGGGATAACGCTGAGGAGGCTAAAATAGTATTAGAATTTAGGTCTGCTTCTTCTTCGTTTGACCATCTTATAAGAGAAAGTGATCATACCTGTCATGAAGGTATCATTGTCGCTTGGATCACCTCGAACTTCACCCTTTAGATCAACTTGATCCTCATAACCATAATTGGGAAGTTCATGATAAATATTGGGGTCGGAGAGACTTGCTGCCCTCTTCGCTTCTGCTTCTGAAGAACCGGAGGCTATCTTAGCATCGTAAATATCTTGACTGCCATAGTAGGTTCCGCTTACATCATCGATGTAGTCTGTAAATGTTTGTCTTATAGTTAATTCAACATTTACTTGCCAGAATCTGTCAATTGATTTGCCAATTCCAATTCCATAAGGCACAGTAAAAGTTACTCTGCTGTACTTGTCAGGTCCACCATCAAGACCTTGACCTTCGGTTCCGATCGGCTGCAAGGCTACATATCTTCCTTGATATTCGGCCTTTGGATTGAAGTACATCAAGCCAAGTCCACCAAAAAGGTATAGGTCCATACTCAATCCGCTTCTTCCTTTTACTCCTCTTAATCTATATAGATTTCCCCTTGCATTTTGGATCAAATAGAACTCTGCTAGTCCGTTCAGTTCAACTATTCCGGTTCTGAAACTTAAGTTTCTTCCCCTTCTGGAAGGTTCGTCAGTATATTCATCAGAACCGGTTAAGATACCCCATGTTAAGTTAGATCGAAGGAAAAAGAAGCTATTGATCTGATAGCGATAACCAACCATTATTGCAGGTCTGGTAGCAGCAAAATCAAGGTCCATCGGCCCGTCTCTGCCGATGTCGTTACCACCTCCTAGGTCTCCCAAGAAGTTGGTTACGCCAACTCCACCCACAAATTGTCTTCTGTATCTTTTCCACCTTTGGGCGTCTGCCAAATTTGGTAAAAACCACAAAATCAGTAGTGATATAACAAATATTCGTCTCATTCTTAAGCCAATGGCAAATATATCTCTTTTATTAATATAGTTCTTGGATTGTACTATTAGGAATTTCTTTTATCGAGACCCCAGTTGAGTTTGTGTCTTAAACTTTGAATAAAATTATTGTCTTTGAAATGAACAACAGAGAGAGTAAAATCAGCCTTTTGTAGGGTTAAGATTTCATCGTTCATAAGTTCTACAGATCTAGAATCCAAAGCTACCAAGCTCTTATCTGATCTGCTTTCCACTCTTAAGGTCAATTTCGAGTTATCGTCAATTACAATAGGTCTTACATTTAAATTGTGGGGGGCTATCGGAGTGATCACAAAATTTCCACTTCCCGGCATTAGGATCGGTCCGCCACAACTCAACGAATATGCAGTAGAGCCGGTTGATGTGCTTATGATGATCCCGTCCGTCCAATAGGAATTCAAATGATCTCCGTTCAATTCAACATGTATGGTGATCATAGATGCAGAATCTCTTTTTAAGATGCTCACCTCATTCAATGCAATATTATCTTCTCCAAATAGATCGCCGGAAGAGCTTAAGCTTAGCATATTCCTCTCTTCTATGGTGTATTCTTTACTTTCTAACCTTTCTAGTGCTTGTTCGATTTCAGAGATTGGAGTATTCGAAAGGAAGCCTAATCTGCCGGTGTTAATTCCAATCACAGGGATATTCAGATCTCTGATCATGAGAATGGTATTTAAAAAAGTTCCATCACCTCCGATACTTATCAAAAAATCAACAGATTCATCCAGGTCCTTATACCCTTTGTATGACTCCCAATGTGGCAAGGTTAATTGGTCGAACTTATTGGTTTCTTCAACCAGTTCATGGTGAATGAGCACTTCTATCCCCATCTGGATAAGCTTGCTGTATAGCTTATCGTAGTTGTCTAAATGTGATCTTTCGATCTTCCTTCCGTAGAGTGCAATTTTCATCAGCCTATATTGGTGCTACAAAATGAAGAAAGATACCACTTTCTCCAAATTTATTGGTTGAAAATTCTGTTCTAATAACAATATCATAATAGCTCACGAAATCTAATCCTATACCGTAACCAAATTGTATCTCATTGGCCAGGTCATTATTGGGATAGCCTGTATTATCATCAACGTATGCGGCATCAGAGAATAGTCCCAGATAAAAGGCATAGTGGAACTTATTGAACTTCTTATTATTAATGAAATTGATCGTAGCATAATCGGGTTTGATCAACTGATATCTCAATTGAGCTTTTGCCAATCCAATATTCTGTCCGTCGATCACATAGTATTCATAGGATCTGATCATAAAGGAATTATATCCGAGTCCATTTTGCAATAGGTAGGGTTGATCATTATTTCCCGCCATAACACCTCTCACAGAAGAGGCTAAGAATAGTCGATCGTCCAGCTGCCAAAACTTTCTATAATTGAGTTGAAGATTGAGGAGGTCAACTGATTTGGTGGTTAAGCCAAATCCGTATTTCTTGATGTTCAAATTGAAGAATGAACCTTTCAATGGATAGTTTTTGGAATCCCTCTTGTCTCTTCTAAAATCATAGTAGAGACTCACAAACTGAATTTGTTTTCTCGAAGCACCAAGGTATTCGCTATTTAAACGCCTCACAGAATCCCTCACTCTATTGTGGTCGTATTCAACTCCCATTGTATGAGTGTTGAATATCCTATTCCGGTAAGTAAATGCAACCCCTGCAGAATAATTTCTCAAGGCGTCATTGTCTTCACTTTTGTATTGAAGGCGTTCATTTCCAAGGCTGCTGTAAGCTATCTCATCTCTTCTGTTATAGGAAACACTCACCTTCAATCCCAATTTCTGTTTCTTGTCTATATAAGGGATCTCATACCTCAGTCGGTATCTTTCAGTGAAACCGTATTGGGCGGTTAGTACCAACTTTTCTTTTCTTCCTCTAAAATTGTTGTGGAATACATGGAATCCATAATTGATCCTTGAGAAATCTTTGTCCTTCCACCAAGTATTAAAGTTGTTATCGTCTATTTCGAAGATGGGAGTTGGAAAGATATACCATCTCTCTTGCAAGTGAATGATCAGTGTTACTTTTTCAGTTCCTGAAAGCGCCCAATCGATCCTCACAAAATTGAAAAGAGAAGTATTGAGGATATTCTTTCGCGACTGCTCCAGTTCGTTTAAAAATTCACTACTGCCAATGGTATCACCAATTGAAAAAGTGAGTTCGCGGGTGATGATCTGTTCTTTGGTAGTCTTATTTCCGATCAATCTAATCTCACTGATCAACTTGATATCACTATCATACAAACTACTATCCTGTTTTACCCGGTCAATCTTAAAAGCTTGAGAATATAGAAAGATGGGAAATAGGAAGGAGCAGATCAGTAGCCCTCTTTTCATTACATGTTCAGATAGTGGAGGAATGCTTCAAATTTTCTTTTTATCTCAACCTCCATTTCACTTTTATGATAAGAAGCAGCGATGATGTAATTATAGCGCTCAAAAGTTTTGATTATTGCACTCAGATCTGTCTTATTGATCTTAATTGTTACATCCATTTTTGTTGAATCATCATGGGTGTAGATGTATGAACTTAAGATCTTAGCACCATTGCTTTCCACAATGTTGGAGATCTCTGAAAGAGAATAGTCGTTTACATTCAGCTCCAACTGAAGAATTCCTCCGGGATCCTTCATGGCTGCTAGATTTGAGATCTTTTCAAGAATCGTATCTATGGAAATACATCCAAGATAATTTGCCTCTTCATCCAATACCGGCATAACTCTCAACTTAGCAGCTGCCATTCTGCCAATAACTTCGTAAACATGTTCATATTGGTGGACAAATACCTTGTTAAACTCTATTTTGTAGCTTCCCAATGCTTTCTCATCATCGTTTTCATCAAGGATGTCATCTTCAGTGATCATTCCTAAAAGATGCTTTCCTTTTACGATCGGAAGTTGCGCCAAATGAAAGTCATCCATCCAGTTCATCGCAGTCTTTCCGGTATCAGTATCTTTTAAAGGAGGGATCTCTTCGCTAATTAGATCTATGGCTAACATGCTAAGCGTTTTCTAAAGCTTTACTTTTGCTTTATTTTCTAGAACATTTAAGTACAATATTACTTAAATAATCATGAGCAGATTAAGTGTAAACATTAACAAAATAGCGACATTGAGGAATGCTCGCGGAGGAAATACTCCCAACCTTTTAAAGGTTGCTAAAGATTGTGAAAGATTTGGTGCTGAAGGGATCACAGTTCACCCCAGACCGGATGAAAGGCATATTCGCTACGCTGATGTATATGAATTAAAGCCTGAACTCTCTACTGAGTTCAATATTGAGGGGTATCCATCTGAAAAGTTTATCCAATTGGTTTTGGAGGTGCAACCGGCTCAAGTGACCTTGGTTCCCGATCCGCCCGGTGTGCTTACGTCCAATGCAGGCTGGAATGCCATTGAGCAAGGTTCATTTCTGAAGAAGACCATATCAACATTTAAGGAAGCGGGTATAAGAGTTTCAATTTTCATGGAAACAGATACTGAACAGATCAAGGCAGCAGCAGATTGCGGAACGGATAGGATCGAATTGTACACAGGCCCATATGCTGAAGAATTCGAGATTGATCCAAAGGCGGCTATTAAGCCCTATCAAGTAGCTGCTGAGGTGGCTTTGAATTTAGGACTAGGTTTAAATGCCGGACATGATCTTAACATGAAAAACCTAGCTTTCTTCAATCAAAATATAGAAGGATTGGCAGAAGTGTCAATTGGGCATGCCCTAATTTCTGATGCCTTGTATTATGGTTTGGAGAATACCATTCAGATGTATTTGAACAAATTGAAAAAATAAAAGTCTACTCTGAATGGAATTGAACTACAAAGTATTAGGAGAAGGAAAGGATCTGATCATTCTTCATGGATTGTTTGGAAGTTTGGATAACTGGATCAGCTTGGCCAAACAATGGTCAGAAAACTATAAAGTCTGGATCATTGACCAGCGAAACCATGGTAGATCACCTCACAGTGATGATTTTTCTTATGAATTGATGGCGAATGACCTTTGGGAATTCATTGAGGCTCATCAAATTGATCAGCCGATAATCCTCGGTCACAGCATGGGAGGGAAAACTGCCATGGAGTTTGCTGTGCAGCATCCGGATCAGCTTTCAAAATTGATAGTAGTTGATATTGCACCTGTCAAATACCAGGTGCATCATTATAAGATCTTAGAGGCATTGAATTCCATCCAACCGGATAGATTAGAAAGCAGATCAGAGGCGGATAATAAGTTAATGGAACTCATTCCCGAATTTGGTGTTCGCCAGTTCTTGCTGAAAAACCTCGATAGGAAAAGTGATGGAAGTTATGCATGGAAATTTAATCTTCCTGTTTTGGAAAGAGAGATCGTACCCATCTCAGAATGGTCGATCTCAGAAGGCGTATTCGAAAAGGAATGCTTGTTCGTAAAAGGTGAATTGTCTAATTACATCTTACCAGAATATGGTCTTGAGATCGGAAATAAGTTTCCTGCTTATCAATTAGAGGAAGTGAAAGGTGCAGGCCATTGGGTACATGCTGAGAAATCTGAGGAGTTCTATCAAATCGTATCTGAATTTATGAAAGATTAAGCTTTACTCTTCTTCTTTTGTAAGCGCTTTAACTATTTTTACTCTTTCAATCTTTAATTAGATCCATGCCCTCTAAATTAGTTATCATTCCTACCTACAATGAGGTTGAAAACATCAAGAAGATCATTGAAAAGGTCTTTTCTCTTGAGGGTGATTTTCATATCTTGATCGTTGATGATGGGTCTCCTGATGGAACGGCCGATATAGTCAAAAGCTTGCAGGCCAGTCATCCTGACCGTTTACATCTTGAAGAGAGAAAAGGAAAACAAGGTCTTGGAACTGCATATATCCATGGATTTAAATGGGGATTGGAAAGGAAGTACGACTATCTCTTTGAGATGGACGCCGATTTTAGTCATAACCCCAACGATCTTATCAGGCTCTTTAAAGCTTGCTATGAAGAGGGGGCGCATTTGGCGATTGGTTCAAGATATTCCAATGGAGTAAATGTAGTTAACTGGCCAATGGGAAGAGTGATGATGTCTTACTACGCCTCAGTTTATGTCAGGATCATAACCGGAATGCCTTTTCACGATTCAACTGCAGGGTTCAAATGCTATGATGCAAAAGTGTTGCAGACTATCAACTTGGACAAGATCAAGTTTAAAGGATATGCCTTTCAGATAGAAATGAAATTCAAGGCCTGGAAGCATGGTTTCAAAGTCGTAGAAGTTCCGATCATCTTCACGGATAGAAAGGAAGGTACCAGCAAAATGAGCACAGGCATTTTTAAAGAAGCATTCTTTGGAGTGATCTATCTCAGGCTTTCTTCATTATTTAAAAAGTACCCTCAGTATGTCGCATAATTACCTGATCAAAGGAGCAACATTAGTAAACGAAGGAGAGACCTATCAAGCTGATGTTAGGATAGAAGGAGAGAGGATCTCAAAAATTGAAAGAAGTGGATTGAATGCAAATGACAATGAGACGATCATTGATGCAGAAGGGCTTTATCTACTTCCGGGCATGATCGATGATCAAGTGCATTTCCGCGAGCCGGGACTAACCCATAAGGCCGAAATATATACTGAGGCCAAGGCTGCAGTTGCAGGTGGTATCACCTCTTATATGGAAATGCCAAATACGGTTCCGAATACTCTGGACCAAACCCTTCTTCAAGATAAGTACGATAGAGCAGCACAAAAATCATTGGCCAATTACAGCTTCTTCATGGGAGCCTCTAATGATAATCTTGAAGAGGTTTTAAAAACCAATCCAAAGAATGTTTGTGGAGTAAAGATATTTATGGGTTCATCAACCGGAAATATGTTGGTTGATCAAGATGAGGTCTTAGAAGAGATCTTTAAGAACTGTCCCATGTTAATCGCCACTCATTGTGAAGATGAAGAAACCATTCGCAAGAATTCACAAGCGGCCAAAGAACAATATGGAGAGGATGTGCCTATTGCTGAGCATCCAATTATCAGAAGTGAAGAAGCTTGCTATTTATCATCATCTAAAGCAGTTGCTTTAGCAAAGAAGCACAATACTCGCTTGCATATTTTGCACATTTCAACGGCAAAGGAGTTATCTCTCTTTGAAAAGGGACCCATTGCCAACAAAAGGATCACTGCAGAAGCATGTATTCATCACCTTTGGTTTACCGACGAGGATTATGCTCAAAAAGGAACTCTAATAAAATGGAATCCGGCAGTTAAAAAAGAAAGTGATAGAGAAGCTATCAGGCAGGCAGTCATTGATGATGTAATTGATGTGATCGCAACTGACCATGCTCCTCATACCATAGAAGAGAAAAGTAACAAATACTTTAATGCACCAAGCGGTGGACCGCTTGTCCAGCATGCTTTAACTGCCCTGCTGGATCTTCACCATCAAGGAGTTTATAGCTTGGAGAATATTGTGAGAAAAACATCCCATGCCGTAGCCGATTGTTTTGGAATAGAGGAGAGGGGTTATTTGAGAGAAGGCTACTTTGCCGACATGGTATTAGTAGACCTGAACAAAGGTTGGAAAGTTTCAAAAGAGAACATCCTCTATAAATGTGGCTGGTCGCCTTTTGAAGGTCATACATTCACCTCTTCAATTGAAAAGACTTTCATCAGTGGTCATCTTGCCTACGATCAAGGAGTCTTCAATGAAGATAAAAAGGGAAGAAGATTAACTTTCAAAGGATGAAGTCTGCAGTATTCTTAGGCTTTATATCATTAGCCACCCTTATTGGTTGCTCTCAAGCAGAAAAGGAGATCCCCGATTATGTTTGGGAGGAAGGGCGTTTTGTTGAGGTGTTAACCGAATTTCAAAAGGCTGAAAGCGTCGTACGTTTGGGTTATGGTAAATCAATGGATAGCCTATACGCATCAGATAGTATCTACCAGGCAGTTTTTGATAAATTGGGAGTAGAAGAAGAAGCTTTTGATAGCAACTATCAATATTACCTGAGTGATCCAGAGAGAATGGAAAAGATCTATGATCAGGTAATTACCCGACTAAGTGAGGAAGCTGCTGCAATCGAACAGAGGAAAGAGGATGAGAGTGCGATAGAAAAGCCGAAAAAGAAAAAGCCGAAAAAAGTGAAGGCAAAGAATAAAAAGGCTGAGAAGAAAGAAGAGAAGAAAGAAGATCAGGATCAGCCAAAAAAGAAAAAGAAGAAAAAGGCAAAGGAAAAAGAAGAGAATCAGCCCCGAGAGTTCGAGTCTATATAGAACTTTATATATAGTTCTGAATTTCTCTTAACGGTATCTTCAATAGACCTAAATTCTATATTGATCGCCTTCTTGATCTTTTGATTATCATAACATCTCTTATTAAAGGCTGTATGAACATTTAAAGCCGTAAGCTTTGGTTTGCTGAAAGTGAGAAATGAAAAAAGCCGCAAGATCTGTATATAGAGCATTGCTTGCCATTTCTTTAAGGGATACTTGGCCTTCTTCTTACCTAATCCATCAGCAATCCAATCAAATAACTGCTTGAATTCCAAGTTCTCTCCTGAGACAACAAACCTTTGATTAGAGATATCCGATCTCATTAGGGATATCATACTGTCTACCACATCCTCAACTGCGACAAAGCCTGTACTTCCACCAGGATAGAATGGAAGACCTTCATGAACTCTCTTGAAAATGGAATTGCTGCTTTGGTTCCAATCGCCAAAACCAATGATGGTTGAAGGGTTGACGATCACTACCTTCAGTCCCTCTTCAGATGCTCTCCAAACCTCATTCTCAGAGTAGAATTTACTAATGCTGTAGTCTGAGGTGTGATCTATTTTTTGCCAGATAGTCTCTTCGTCTGCACAACTTCCATCTCTATATTTTCCTAAAGAGGCAACGGAGCTCACAAAGCAGAACTTCTCTATTCCATTGGCCACAGCCAGGTTAACCATATTGGCGGTACCTTCCACATTGGTTTCTATCATTGATTGAGCATCTCCTTTTTTAAAGGATACAATGGCTGCACAATGATAAACTGTGCGAACCCCTTTAAAGCTCTCCTCCAATTGAGGAAGATCCAAGATGTTGGCTTTCACCCAATCGACCTTATTGAAATTAGCCTCTTCTCCAAAAGTTTGAAAAATGAACTTTGCCTTTTTCAAACTTTCATCAGACCTATAGAGGGCTCTGACCTCTTCTCCATTCTTTACTAACTCTCTAAGTAAATATGAACCTACTAAACCACTTCCTCCGCTGACTAATATCAATACAAAAGTTTTGCTCAAAAGTACCTATTGCTGTTCAATGTAGAAGGGCTTGAATCTTTATCTTTGCGCACAAATTATCACTATGGACTTTGTCGCTGAGCTGAAATGGAGAGGTTTGATCAATGATCTTACACCCGGTACCGAGGAGCAATTGAAAAAGGAGATGACCACGGGTTATATTGGATTCGATCCAACCGCCGACTCTTTGCATATTGGAAATTTAGTGCAGATCATGCTGCTTTCTCATTTCCAAAGATGTGGCCATAAGCCAATTGCATTGGTAGGTGGGGCTACCGGCATGATTGGAGATCCTTCCGGAAAATCGGAGGAGAGAAAACTTTTGAGTGAGGATGTTCTGAAGCACAATCTAGAATGCCAGAAAAAGCAATTAATGAGTTTTCTGGACTTTGATAAGGACAAAGAGAATGCTGCCCTTATTGTAAACAACTACGACTGGTTCAAAGAGATCAACTTCCTTCAATTCCTTAGAGATACAGGCAAGCACATTAGTGTAAATTATATGATGGCCAAGGAGTCAGTAAAGAAAAGGTTGGAAACCGGTATCTCCTTTACAGAGTTCAGCTATCAATTGATCCAGGCTTATGATTACTATCATCTGAACAGTGAGATGGATTGTAAGATCCAAATGGGTGGATCCGATCAATGGGGGAATATTGTTACAGGTACAGAACTGATCAGGAGAAAGTCGGGGAATGATGCCTTTGCTTTGACATCTCCATTGATCACTAAAGCTGATGGAAGTAAGTTCGGTAAGTCTGAAGGTGGAAATGTCTGGCTAGATGCGGGAAAAACTAGTCCGTATGAGTTCTATCAATTCTGGCTGAACACTTCAGATGAAGATGCAGCAAACTACATACGGATCTTTACCTTCAAGGAAAAAGAAGAGATAGAAAAGCTTGAAAAAGAGCATGCAGATGCTCCTCATCTTAGGGTGCTACAAAAAGCATTGGCAGAGGATATAACAGAACGGGTGCATTCAAAGCAAGCATTGGAGAATGCAATAGCAGCCTCTAATATACTTTTTGGAAATGCAACAACAGAGAATCTAAAAGAATTGAGTGAAAGAGACCTTCTCCAAGTATTCAAAGGAGTTCCTCAGTCTGAAGTGAAAAGATCTGAGCTGGAATCCGGAATAGAGATCATAGACTTTAGCGTTGAGGTGGCCGGTGCCTTCAGCTCAAAAGGAGAGGCTAGAAGAATGATCAGCGGTAACGGACTAAGTGTGAATAAAGAGAAGGTAGGATTGGATAAGACAATAAACACAGGCGACTTATTGTTGGATAAATACATCTTATTACAAAAAGGAAAGAAAAAGTATTTCCTAATACATGCACAATAAGTTTCTTCGATACATTCTTTTTCTAGGACTTCTCATAGGTTCTATTGCCCATCTTTCTGCTCAGAAAAAGAGGGTGCTGGTTATTCCATTTGACCAATTCCAATTTGAGTCTCCAACTACATTGGAAGAGATCGCTTCCTTTAATAAATGGGAAGATCCTTTGGTTATCTATGAGGAGTACAATAATGCCATTATTTCTTTCATGAATGAGACCGAGGAGGATATTGAATTCTTTACCCCCTCTGAATCTGATATTGCCAACATTAGAAGAAGCTTGCCAAGAGAATACGTGAGAAATCCGGTAAGTCATTATGGAGTAGATGTAACTCCAATTATAGAGAATGGGTTTCTATCTCAGTTGATGGAGAATATGACAGCAGATTATATTCTTTTCATTAATCGTTACAGGATCAGTGGTAAGCTAATAGCTACAAAGGTGAAGGTGGCTTCAAGTGGAAAATTCTTGAATTGGTCTGCTCATTTCATTGATTATGAGATCTACAATCCGAAGGGAGAGTTAGCAGCAGGTTCTGAACGATTCCAGTTTACGCCTCACAACCCCAATTCAAAAACTTATTTAACCAAAGGAACTTTAACTTCAGGCCTTGAGAGACCTTCGCTTAAGCTGGCTACAGACATTCATCGGAAATTGGTCAAGTATGAAAAAAGGGGAGAGGCAATTTTCAAGGATCAGGTCAAATAGCCAACTGACTGCAACCCCTAACTTCTGAGCGGTCAAATCTTCCCAGTACCTCAAATTGATCCTTAGTTATTTTTCCTAGGTCATCTGTTTGAATGAAGCTACAAGAATAGATATTGGCTAGATCTATAATGTTGATCCCACCGACTTGACCTTCATCCATAAACTCAAATGGATCTTCTTGTCTTCTGATCATCACTTTCATCCATGGAGGGCTTGTAAAAAGTCCCCCATTTTGTGAATAAGCCTGGCTTAATAATTCTGTCATACCATATTCAGAATGAATATTTTCAACACCAAAACCATCTTTCAGCAATTGATGAAGTTCCTCCCTTATTATCTCTTTCTTTCTTCCCTTCATTCCGCCGGTTTCCATTACAACTAATTCTTCAAATCCCAAATCTGGATAAGCTTCAACAAAATCTATAAGTGCGAAGGAAACACCTATTAAAAGAGTTTTCTGTGAAAGCTGTTCCATTTGAGCTAATGTTTGTGCTAGCTTAGAATGATCATTCATATAAAAACCACTGAGCTCACTCTTGCTTTCTTTGATCAATCGATCACACATATAGACCAAAGATGAATCTCCCTGCTCCAGGTATGAAGGCAGAAGAGCAAGTATGGTGTAATGGGCAGGGTCGCCATAGAACCTTTTGAATCCTTCTAAAAAAGAACGTTCATAGAGAGCTTTGCTTTTCAGCAAATGCTTACTCCTGTTGCCACCAGTTCCGCTGCTCAGAAAACGAATTTCTTCATTGAACTCTCCACTCTTGATCTCTTCTGATTTAAAGAATTGGATCGGCAAGAATGGAATATCATTTATTTGTTTGATCTTTTTTGGCTGAGCTGAAAGAAGGTCACAATATTTACGATAGACATCGTTTGTTTGATATTGGAACTGAAAAACTTCCATGGCATGCAGATCAAAATCCAATTCAGATTGTATAGAAAAGATACTGTTGATCAGTGAATTGGAATTGGCCATGGAAATGGAATTGCTGCCCTTTGCGTTAATTCTGCTTAATTTTATGATGTGAAATTATCAAAGTTAATTCTTAGTCTGTTTGCATTCTTGACCCTAATTGTTGGTTGCAAGAAGGATAAAGATTATCCTGAAACACCTCAGCTCAATGTTAGAGAGTTTTTGAGAGCTTCTGCTTATGAGGTAAGATGGAAGATTGGTTTTACAGATGGGGATGGGGATTTTGGTGTTCGCAATGAAGACGACCCCGATAATTTTATCCTTACTATTTACAGTATAGAAAATGGGCAGGCCATTGAAAAAGCGGCAAATAATTATCGAATTCCTCAAATACAGGATGTGCCAATTGAGAATGGCGTAGAAGGAGAGATCCTATTGGCCATTGATAACCTTGACCTTTTTTTAATAGATGGAATCGACTCTGTATACTACAGGGGTTATGCTTTGGATAGGGCAGGCAATCAATCTAACTCAGTAGAAAGTCCAAGGTTTGCGATCAACTGATCTTTCCAGTTGAAGCTTCACTTATGCTGATCACTCGATCTCCAACACTCTCAACTGCAGAGAAAAGATCAGCGTAGATCATTCCGCTTTCGTATTTGTATTCTCCTTTTTCCAGACTCTTAAGGTGGCCTTTTTTCAGCTCGTTCCTTTTGTGATTGATAGCTTTTTCTGCGGCATATGCTTTTTCAAGCTGGTTCCCTTGAAGGTCGTTATCTAAGTTCTCGATCATGATCTCCATTCCTTCATCCAATAATCTGAACATATCAAGAAGATGCTCTCTTTGCTTAGGAATAAAATAGATCTTTTCTTCTGCCTTTCTTTTTATAGTTCTTGCCATGGTATAATTGATGTCTCCAATAGACTCAAGATCATTAGCTATACTTAAAAGAATTCGGATCTGAGAAGAAGCTAGTTCAGACAATTCACCTTCAGAAACCTTGGCCAAATAAAGCACGATCTCAGATTCTATTTTATCTGTGATCTCCTCATATTTTTTAACCCTGCTCAAGGTCTTCTTAAACTTTTTGTTATCTGTTTCAACCAAAAGCTCAGCGATGAATCCGGTCATTTTATTGACCAATTTGCCAAACTTCAATATTTCTTTTTTGGCTTCTAGAATGGATGCCTCTGTATTTACGATCGCTCCTGTTCCGATATACTCCAAATTGTAGGCTTCATCTTCAATTCCTTTTGAAGGAACGATCTTCGTGACAAATCTTGCGATCACCGGGATAAAGCCTAACATAATAACAGTATTGATCACATTGAAGACTGTGTGGAACAAAGAGAGTTGGAGTTCAGATTGTGACTCATCTAAATTCGGGATCACAGTCTGCAGCAGAGATTGAGCAGGACTCCACAAATACTTGATGAAATCAAGAAAGAAAGGGAAAATGAGGATCAACCATGTAACACCAATTATGTTAAAGATGAGGTGCGCTCTTGCAGCTCGCTTCGCATGCACATTGGCTACGATCGCTGCTAGGTTGGCAGTTATGGTAGTTCCAATATTTTCACCCAAGACCATTGCTGCCGCAATTTCAAAAGTGATCACATCATTAAAGAGGAGTGTTAATGTGAGCGCCATCGCAGCAGATGAAGATTGAACAACAATGGTAATGATGGTTCCAACTGCCACAAATAACATGGTTGAAAGAATGCCATAACCGGTGAAAGTGGCTAAGAAATCTAAGAATTCGGGGTTCCCATTTAGATCTGGGACTGCATTTTTAAGGGCATCTAACCCAAGAAATAAAAGAGCAAATCCAATAAGAACTTCAGAGAATGAACGAGTAGTACTTCTCTTGGCAAACATCATCGGAAAACCAATAGCTATGATAGGCAAAGCAAAGGCAGAAATCTTCACCTTAAAGCCGAAAAAGGCGATCAACCAGGCAGTGATGGTAGTACCAATATTAGCGCCCATGATCACTCCAATGGATTCTACTAAATTGAGTAAGCCCGCATTGGCAAAACTTACTACCATAACAGTAGTGGCGGAGGAGGATTGTACTAAACAAGTAATGATAAATCCGGTAAAGACACCGAGGTATCTGTTCCTGGTCATACCTCTCAGAATATCTCTGAGTTTTGAGCCTGCCGTTCTTTGGATCCCATCGCTCATTACCTTCATTCCGTAGATGAAGAAACCCAATGCTCCTAGCAGTTCTAATACATCAAATATTCCGTACTCCATTTAGTAAAAGTAGTTCTTTAAAGAGCCCGCAAAACTAATTAGAACAAAGGGTTTCATTGTTAAGTATTTGTTAAGATAATTTGGAAAGCCTTATTGTTCTAAGTAGCTAGAATTCAACTGCTACGATTGCGTTTGAATATAGATTGTATCCAAGCCATTATTTTTCATCAATACTTAAAATTGATTTAACTCATAGAAGCTTCACCAAATCTATGTTTGCAGTTGAAATCCAGTGAAGATGAATAGCGTTTTAATGGTTCAAGAAGGCAATAGTGATACTACCCTATCAGATTTTCTGATCAAGGAAGGGTATACAGTATTTAAGCTGGATAAGGCCGATAAGATCGAACTGCAATTGCAAGATAAGAAGCCGGACCTTCTTCTGTTACCAGTTGAATTGAAGAATGGAAATGGGATAGATCTTTGTCATCAACTCAAGCAAATGGAAGTTTCTTCCAACCTTTTTATTATTCTCATCAGCAGAAGAAAGGAAGATTTTAGTTTGATCGCAGGCTTGGATTCCGGTGCAGATGATTTTCTTTTTCAACCCATCCATAAAAGAGTATTATTAGGAAGGATCAAAGCTTTGATGAAAAGAAAGAAGGTCAAAGATTCTGATTGGAAGAATCAAGCATTGGTCATTGATAGGGATAGATACCTGATCATTAAAGAAGGAACAGAATTCTATTTACCCAAGAAAGAGTTTGAGATCTTGTCATTGCTTTACTCCAAGCCGAATAAGGTATTCTCAAGAGAAGAGATTAAGAATGCCATATGGGAAAATTTTGAAAAGGTCAGAGGCAGAACTGTTGATGTTCATATCAGAAAGATCAGAGAAAAGATAGGAGAAGAACTGATCAGCACTGTAAAAGGTGTGGGCTATCGTTTAGAAGTCAATTGAGTTTAAAGTTCAAGGGGTTCATTTTGACATCCTCCACTAAAGCACCCAAGCTTAATTTACATACCTGAACAATCATTTGGGCTATATCTTCTGCTTGTATCATGGCTGAGTGGTCAACGTCTGCTCCTTCCCAGGAAGTGGTATTGATTGGTCCGGGATAGAAAGCAGTGACTTTGATATTTTCCTTTCTCAATTCTTCTCTGAGAGCATCATTCCATGCTTTTAAACTGTGCTTGCTAATAGAATATGCAGTGGCATTTGGGTCTGCTTCCAAGCCGTTGATGGAAGAAATATTGACGATCTGTGCCTTTTTACATTTCCTTAGAAAGGGGAGGATCGAATTTGTCAGTGCGACACTGCTGAATAGATTTACCGAAAGCATTTTTTCGATCTCCTCTTTCTTCAGTCCTGAAACCTTTTCGTTCTGATAGCTTCCAACATTATTGATGAGTACCATCTCTTCCATCTCATCTGAAAGATCAAAGTTCAATTCAAGATCAGGAGAAGATAGGTCAATTGGTAAGATCTCGATCTTCAGCCTTTTATGTTCTTCTTCTAATTCCTTTTGAAGCTTTTTGAGGTCGTTCTCGCTTCTGCTGATTAAGAGCAGATCATAACCCTCAGCTGCCATTGCTATTGCTGTTGCCTTACCTAACCCTCTGCTTGCTCCGCTTATTATTGCTTTCATGGCTTCAAATTTAGCTATCTTTGGTTTCCCTCATGCCTACTGGAAAAAGGATATTGGTAGCAGCTCTCAATTGGGGACTTGGGCAT
>JAUIGQ010000021.1 GCA_030429925.1 Bacteroidia bacterium
GCCAGTGGTATCTATTCTTACAAGATTAGAATGGGAAGAGGAAGAATGGGGTTTGGATTAAGGGCCAGTATTTACAACTACACCTTTGATTGGAGCAAGATCGAGTATAGAGAGAGTGGAGGATATTCACTGAATGAAGGAAGAGAATCATACTTAACTCCCTCATTTGATTTCGGTTTATATTATAACGATAAATACAATTATGTAGGATTGGAATTAACTCACCTCAATCAAGGAAGATTGGGAGTTGAGGCAGAAAATGTGAACATCAATAGCACAGCTCGTCAAAATGCTCAAATGATCTTGATAGGTGGTAGAGCCTTTAGGATCAATAGAGAATTGATCTTTAAACCTTCGGTTTTATTAAGAGCAGCTATCAATCAGCCGGCATTCATTGATTTGAATGCAAGTATTTTAATGAAAGAGAAATTGTGGTTAGGACTTTCTTACCGCAGAGGATATGGAGTAGTGGCAATGGTCGAATACAATATCAATAAATCAATGAGATTTGGTTATTCATATGATATTTCGGTCAATTCGTTAAACAGGCAAAACTGGGGTTCGCATGAAATTTTTATAGGTTATGATATAAACTTGTTCCGATCAAGAATGGTTTCTCCGAGGTATTTTTAAAGAGTTGAAGAAAAATATAAAAAGACCACGAAATACATCGTATTACATAAGCCTTTTGGTCTTATTGATTTCAATTCTTGTCTCTACTCCTAAGCTCTCCGCTCAAAACAGAAAACTTGAAAAAGCCATTGAAAAATACGACTATGGCTTTTATAATGAGTCGATTAGCCTCTTGAAAGAGGTGGTTCGAGAAGATAAGAATGCCTACACTCCCCTCAAATATCTGGCAAGTTCTTATAGGAAGATCAAAGACTATCAGAATGCTGAATTGTACTATACATTATTAGTGAATTCAGACTCAGCTCAGGCTGAAGATTTTCTCTATTATGGCCAAGCTTTAAAGTCGAACGGAAAGCTCGCCGCTGCAAAGGAGCAATTCGTTAAGTTCAAAGAATCCACAGAATCAAGCTTCCTTGGAAAATTGATGCTTCAATCCATTGACCAGATCAATGCTTGGGAAAATCAACCTAAAAGTTATCGATCCATTGAGGTTGATGGATTGAATACCGACCATAATGAATACGGTGCGGTGGTTTTCAAGGATAAGATCTACATTACCTCTGACCGAGAAGCGAGCTTAACAAACACTGAAACCTTCTCATGGAATGATAAGCCATTCCTTTCGGTCTATGAGCTTGACACGGCCAATCTAAAAAATGGACCCTTTGAGTTTGAGGAAGTTGGAGGAAGAATGAATACTGTTTACCACGACGGTCCAATGAGTATTGATGAGACCAATGGGAAAGTAATGATCACCAGGGTCGACAATCAACTGGGGGGTAAGGACTTTGTCAATAGAATGAAGCTCTTTGAAGGAGAATACGATGATGGAAAGTGGAAGAGTTTCAAAGCCTTTCCTTTTAATAGTAATAAGTACCATGTGGGTCATGCACATTATGCAGATAACGGTAAGACCTTGTATTTTGTCTCTGATATGCCGGGTGGTTTCGGGGGGATGGATCTCTATGTTTGCTATCGAGAGGATGATGGCAGATGGACCATGCCTGAGAATTTAGGAGCAGTTATTAATACAAATAAGAATGAGGTTTTCCCATTTATGAGAGGAGATGAACTGTATTTCTCATCAGATGGGTTTCCCGGCTATGGTGAATTGGACATCCTTGTTTCCAAAAGATCGGAAGATGGTTGGAGTGCTCCACAAAACCTAAAAAGTCCGATCAACTCCAATAGAGATGATTTTGGAATATTCTTCGACACAGATACTTCAGGTTATTATTCCTCAAATCGAGAAGGAGGAAAGGGGCTAGATGATATTTATAAATTCATCAAGTATGGAGATAATATTGAGATCACCGGTGTATTCGAGTTCGAAGGCTTGCCTGTTCAAGGAACGAAGGTCGTACTGGTGGATGCGAATGACTCCATCATTGGAGAAACCTATACCGATGCAGATGGAAATTTCATCTTTAAGAACTTGACCTATCAAGAGAACTACTTGATAAAGATTGAATCAGAAGACCCTGAGATCGTAGCGGATGGTAGGGTTTATATTACTGATGAATCCGGCGAAAAGATCAAGTTCATCGAAAGAATGAAGAAAGGAGGTTTCCAATTCAAGGCTCTTCCTAAGGATGAGATCAAAGAAGTAGAGGCGATCAAGGCTGCTGATAATGTCGTTCTCAACGAGCTGAAGTTTGTAGGACAGGTGTTTGAAGCACTTCCCGGTGATGTGGAAGAAGAGGTCACAGTCTACCTGATGGATTCTCAAGGTACTGTAATAGATTCAACTGTTACAGATGAATATGGAAATTTCGAGTTTGACAGATTGCCTCCAACAGAGAACTATATGATCCAATTGAAGGAGACGGATACAGATATGAATATTGCCTTCATTAATGAGAAAGAAAGGGTGTACAATATTCAGAAGATGAATGAACAAGGCATTATCACAATTGAACCAACTTTAGATGCAAGTCAACTCGTGGAGCAAGCTAAGAATAGAGGGTTTACCACACTTATTGCGCGACTAGAGAATAAAGGAGCTCCTGTGACCAATACGATCATTGAGATCTACGACACAGATGATAATTTGGTGTCTACGGTTATCACAAATGAGAAGGGAGAGTTCCAGTACAATATGCTGGAGTATGACAAGCATTACTTTATCCGTATTCCTGAAATGGACTACGAGATGAGAAATAACTCTTTGCTCTATGTAGTTAAAGAAGATGGAACACCTTTATACCTCATCAATCTGCTTGCAAATGGAGACTTTGAATTCGAATCTCTCCCATTTGATGAATATGATGATATTCAGGAAGAGGAAAAACGATTGGTTCCTGATGAAGTTTCATTAGGAGGACAGCTTATTCCAACTGAAGATACAGAAATTGTAGAAGGGCTGGATGTGTATCTTGTAGGTGAGGATGGCAGGATCGTAGATACGGTCAAGACAGATGCCAATGGTAGATTCAAGTTTAGCAAGCTCAACCCTGATGAGAACTATACCTTCCAATTGAGCGGAACCAAAAGTAGCATGACCTTAGCCCTTATTGATGAAAACAATAAGGTGGTTGAAACAGCTGTCATGAATGAAGACGGAACCTTCAGGTATACTAAGCTCACTTATCAGTTAGCCCAATTTGTTCCACTTTCTACTGAGGAGGCAGACATGATCGAGCAGCAATACAGTCATCAAGTTACTGCGCAAGTATTCAAGAAACTGCCGGGAGATATGGGTGCCGGGGTGAAAGTTTTCCTTTATGATGAGGGTGGAGAACTGCTAAAAACAGCCATCACCGATGAGCATGGTAATTTCTCCTTTGAAAAGTTAGACGAAGAGCAAAATTATGTGATCCGCATAGCCACTGATGAAGAGAATTTCACAATGGTTACCTATAATGACGAAAATGAGGTTATAGAGACCAAGATCAGAAAGCAGGGTGCTGAGTTTGCTTATTCACCCCTAGGGTTCATTGAACATAAGATCGATGAAGAAGATGCTGAAGAGGATGAGCTAATAGCCTATACTGAAGATGGGGCCAATGTGGAGTTTGAGACAGAAGAGATCAAAGATGCTGTAGAATCCAAGCCTGTGGCTTATACCGGAAAGATTGACTCTGATGGAAAATTCATGATCTTCTACAATTATGATGAGAGTAAATTGACATCAAAAGCTCAAAAAAGGTTGAATGAATTTGTAATGCTTTTTGCGGAAGATGAATTTTTAATAGAAATTAGCTCTCATACTGATCAAAGAGGTCCTGATGCGTACAATTTGGAATTGTCGAAGAAAAGGACCCAGACGGTCAGTAAATATTTAGAGCAGAAAGGTATAGATCCGGCTAGGATAAGAGGAAAATGGTACGGTGAAAGTCGTCCGTTAGTAGATTGCAATAAAAAGGACTGCGAGCACAAAGACCATCAGTTGAACAGAAGGACCGAGTTAGAAGCAAAATAGAAAATTGACAGCAAGAATATTCATATCAATATTACTTCAGGATCAAGTGAACTATTTCGATTTTTGGTGGATCAATTTGATCGTAATAGCGATCATCTTATTGATCTTCTATTTTATTTATAGAGAGAAGTTGAATAAGGTTTATGAGCAGAAAGACCTTTTGGAGAGTCAAGTAAAGCAAAGAACCATTGAGATCATCAAGCAAAAGGAACAGGTTGAAAGGCAGAAAAGAATGCTTGAAGAGGAAAAGGAGAAAACAGAAAAGCTCCTCTTGAATATCCTACCTCGTGAAATGGCCGATGAACTCAAGAATAAAGGGAAGGCCAAAGCGAGAAATTACCGACAAGTAACTGTGATGTTCACTGATTTTAAAGGGTTTACGAGACATGCAGAGAACTTCAAGCCGGAAGAACTTGTAGCCGAATTAGACAGCTACTTTGTGAAGTTTGATGAAATAGTGAATAAGTATAATGTTGAGAAGATAAAGACCATTGGGGATGCTTATATGGCGGCAGGAGGAGTTCCTATAAGAAATAAAAGTAACCCAATAGATACCACTTTGGCCGCTTTGGAGATCCAGCGATACATGCAAGAGATCAAACAAACCAAGGCCGAGATCGGGCAAACTCCTTGGGAGATCCGAATTGGTCTTCACACGGGAGACTTAATTGCCGGAGTGGTTGGAATCAAAAGATTTGCCTACGATATATGGGGCGATACAGTTAATGTAGCTTCAGCCATGGAGTCTAGTGGTGAAGTTGGCAAGGTCAATATTTCCGAGACTACCTATGAAGCAATAGATGAGTTCTTTGTAACAGAATACAGGGGCAAAGTAAAGGCGAAACATAAGGGTGAGATCGATATGTATTTTGTACATGGCATCAAGCCTGAGTTGTCCATAGATGAAGATGGAATAAGACCCAATGAGGCCTTTTGGCACTATGTGAACTTGAAGCTTTACAGTAATATTAATTACAGGAATGCTGAAAAGTATATTGTCAAAAGATTGAGCGGAGATCTTCCTAGCGGACTGCATTATCATGGAATACACCACACAATGGATGTTTGTGAATCAGTTGAGCGATTGGCAATTTGGGAAGGTGTGAAAGGTGAGGAACTTTACCTGCTAAAGACTGCAGCTCTATTCCACGATGCAGGTTTTATTCATGCCTATGAGAGTAATGAGCCAATTGGAGCTGAACTTGCCAAAGAAATGCTGCCAAATTTTGGATACACCGATGAACAGATAGATCAGGTAATTGAATTGATCGGAGCCACTAAGATCCCTCAAAATCCTAAGAATCATTTAGAAGAGATCATGTGTGATTCTGATCTGGATTATTTGGGGAGAGATGATTTTTACCCTATTGCTGAAACATTGCGCAAGGAATTAATGGAGTTCGGGAAGTTAGACGATGATCAGAAAAAGTGGGTACAAATGAACATAGGGTTTTTGGGAAGTCATAAGTACTTTACAGAATCTGCGCGGAAAAGAAGAGGCCCTGAAAAGGAGAAGAGAATAGAAGAATTAAAGGCCAAGTTGGAAGAGTTACAAGAAACAACTTAGGTTTGGGCATGATATTTATTAAGCATGGATAAAAAATATTAATTTAGAGTGCTATATTTGAAAATCCGAAACAGTCTGTCAATTTATTATTATTGTAGATTAAATAGGGCATTCTTGGGATAAACGAACAAAAGATGAAGAATATTAAATACCTTCTTTTCATTTCATTTCTGATGCTGGCATCGTCTTCATTTGCTGGGATGATAGTATTGGAAGGAAAATATATGGGTAAGAATATTTTCGTGAAGAATCCTTTTGGAGGTGCTGGTGTTGGTTTTTGTGTATTTGAAGTCACAGTGAACGGGAAACTTTCTCCGGATGAAGTAAACCAATCTGCATTTGAGATTGATTTTAACAATCACGATCTGAAAATAGGCGATAAGGTTGTCGTCAACATTAAGCATAAAGATGATTGTACTCCGGAAGTGCTAAATCCAGAAGTCTTAAAGTCAAAATCTACCTTTAACACGAAGAAGATCTCTTTCTCAAACGATGGTGTGCTTGAATGGACTACCGACAATGAGAATGGCTCTCTTGATTTTATTGTTGAGCAGTTCAGATGGAACAAGTGGGTGAAAGTTGGTGAAGTAAAAGGATTAGGAACTCCCGGAGTTCATAATTACTCTTTCAAGATCACTCCACATTCTGGAGAAAATAGGGCAAGAGTGAAACAAGTAGACTTTACAGGTAGGCCTAGATATTCAAAAGATGCAACTTATACCTCTAGTGTTCCACCTATTGCTTTAGAAGACACGAAGATCAAAGGAGTAGTTAAGTTCAACGGAGGCGAGACCTTATATGAGATCTACGACAGATACGGAAGTATTGTAAAGAAAGGTTACGGTGGTTCTGCTGATGTAGAGAACTTAGAAAAAGGAAAATACTACGTTAGCTACGATAACAAGACAGAAGAAGTATATATAAAATAGGGTATCTATCATTAGATAAGGGCCTTGGTTGAAACACCAAGGCTTTTTTTTGCTACAAACCATGCTTAGAAAGATCGAACATATTGGAATTGCAGTAGAGGATTTTGAATCGACCGCTAAATTATTTGAAGATCTATTGGGCTCTCCTGCTTATAAGACTGAGATTGTTGAGAGTGAAGGAGTGGAAACCATGTTCTTTGCCATAGGTGAGAGTAAGATCGAGCTATTAAGAGCAACAGATGAAAGCAGTTCCATCGCCAAGTATTTGGAAAAGAATAAGGGGGGGATCCATCATATAGCTTTTGATGTTGAAGATATAGATAAAGAAATAGCAAGGCTAAAGGAGAAGAACTTTGAGCTGATTCATCAATCGCCAAAGGAGGGAGCAGACAATAAAATTATTGCTTTCCTGCATCCTAAAAGCACAGCTAGGGTTTTAGTAGAGCTTTGTCAGGAAAAGAAAGACTAAGACGGTAAGAGGTCTTCTAGCTTAACTCCTTCTGAAAGATGGAATGTTCTTATTCCGCATTTCTCAGCTCCTTTTAAATGACCTAAGGTGTCGTCTATAAAAAGTGTCTTTTCAGCTATAAGACCATTCTCTTTCAATACATATTCAAATATCTCTGTATTGGGCTTTCTCATGCCTATTTCATGAGACAGATATACTTTCTCAAAAAATGGATCTAGAGAATCGAGCTTTTTTTCTCTTCTTAAATAGTCATAGATCCACTCAATGTGTAATTCATTGGTATTGCTGAGACAAAAGGTTCGATAATTCCTTTTTGCCCTCTTTAAGATATTGAATCTGACATCGGGAATATCCTTGAGCATAGCATTCCAAGCTTCAGGAATAGCTCCTCTGATGTCTTCAGCTGCCAGTTTTGCTATCTCATTGATAAACTCATTGGAACTGATCTTTCCAGTCTCATATTTCTCAAAGTGTTGGGTAGAATTCAATTTTTCGATCACTTCTTCATAGCTTCCACCAAATATTTTCTTGAAGGCAGTTGTAGTATCCTCCATTTCTAGATCGATGATCACCATGCCAAGATCAAATATTATGCTGTCAATATCCTGTAGGTCAAGCTTCACTTTTGCCGAGGTTTTTATCATTCTTTATTGGAAATGCTTTGGTAAATATCCAACCTGAGATCATGGATAAGAAGAAAGAAGGAGCCAATACATCCAGTTTCTCAAAGTACTCACCAATGCCTTCCATAGGTTGAATAATAAATTTAAAGAAAGGAACACATAGGAAACCGGTTATCATTGAGGCAATGGCGCCTTTCTCAGAATATGAAGGCCAAAATAAGGATAGTATGATAACAGGACAGAAAGTTGCTGCTATCCCAGACCAACCAAAGATCACAAACCAGAAAACAGTTCTATCCGGACTCAGCAATGCAACACAAATAGCGATTCCAAGTGCAAAGAGGGCCATGAAGAGGGTAACCCATCTTGAAATGCTTCCCATTTTACTCTCCTTTAGTTCAGGATGGTAGATCTGTTGGTAGAAATCTCTGACAACTGCAGATGAAGCCATAACCAATAGGGAATCAATGGTAGACATGATAGCTGATAAGATGATAGCGATATAGATGGCTATTATCCCAAGAGGTAAAAGATCTTCAATAAGAGTGATGAGAACATCCTCTCCCGCATTTCCCAAGATCAATTCAGGGTCTTGACCTGCTTCCGTAAATATATACCTTCCCAGAAGTCCTATCGTTACAGCCGCTGCATCTGTTAGAAGGGTAAACACAATGGCAACCCATTTCCCTTTATCGATCTCCGCCATATCCTTAATAGATAAGAATCTGACATAGATCTGAGGAGAGCCCAGAAAGCCCAATCCTATCATTGCAAATCCCATAAGGGTAAATACCTTCATTAGAAGGTCATCACCTCCCCCAAAAGGAGCTAAGAGGTCCGGATCTATTTCCCTTAGTCCGACGGAAATATCAGATATATTATCAATTGACCAGTAGGCAACAAACGGCAAGGCTACCAATCCGAAGAACATTAGAAGTCCTTGAAAGAAATCAGACCATACAACTGCAACAAAGCCTCCTGTGAAGATATAGGCTAGTACAATGATAAATCCTACAATTGCACCGGTGTAGTAATTGATTCCCAATAGTGATTCAAATGCCTTTCCGGTAACATCTATCTGGGCGCTTACATAGATGATTACAAAAACTGATAAAGCAAATGCTGCTATAGCTCTTAAATGATGCGTTTTTGCCTTAAAGTGACTTTCAAGATAATCCGGAATGGTAATCGAATCATACTTATCACTGAGCCTTTTGAACCTTTTTGCCATAAAGAACCAGGAAATCCCAACACCCAAAAGCTCGCCTATTACTACCCAATAAGCAGATATACCGGCAATTGCCCCCATGCCTGTCAACCCTAAAAGTAGCCATCCGGACTCACCTGTTGCACGAGCAGAGAATGCAACCGCCCAGTACCCCAGCTTTTTACCGCCGACATAAAAATCACTTAGTCCCTGAATACGCCTAGATGCAACAATGCCGATCAAGAATAGAATGGCGAAGTAGATGCCAAGTACGATGAGTTTAACAAGCATCAGGCTGTTGAAGCATTTTCATTTACCAGCAGGTCATCTATGTTTTCCTCAACAAATGATTCTAGTTCTTTAAAGAAATTAAGAATGTCTTCTTTTGAGTTATCTGCATTGACAGTAACAAATCTGATGAAGGTTTCATCTTTAAAAGTTCCGAATCCAACAAGGATCTTGGACTTCTGATACAAAAGTGTACAAATTCTTTTTGGATCGATGTTCTTGTAATTGAAACATACAGATACGGAATCCTCATAACTGTATAGTTTGTAGTCCTTATGCGAACTGAGGTATTCTCTAGCAACATCAGCAAGGTAGAACTGATGATCTACCATTTGTCCTAACCCTTTGGTGCCAATTGATTTCCAGAGTGTCCAAAGCTTTAATGCATCATTCTTCCTACCACATTGCAAGGAAGTCTTACCCAGATTAAAATCATCATTATCTGTTTGATACAGATAGGATGCATCATTACTCAAAGATTGTTTAAGGTATCTTTTATCCTTTGCTATGAAAACAGAACAGGTTAAGGGCGTGCCCAGCATTTTATGTGCATTCACATTGAAAGAATCTGCCTTCTCAACACCACGAACAAGTGACTTATATTTTTCACTGTAGATAACGGCTCCGCAATATGCCCCATCTATATGAAGCCAAAGATTGTGTTTTTTACAAACTTTGCTGATCTCATCAATTGGATCGAAAGAACCCATAACTGTTGTTCCTGCGGTAGCATTTACAAAGAAAGGGTGGCAACCATCTTTGAGATCTTGTTCTACCTTCGCCTCCAGATCTGTGGCAATCATCCTGCCTTTTTCGTCTACCTTCACATTCCTAACCTGAGATCTTCCGATACCCATTAGGCTTGCATTTTTACCGATAGAATAGTGGCAATTCTCAGAGGTATATACGATCATTTTAGATTGAACACCATCAAATCTGATCTTTTCATTATAAGCATCCCTGCCCATTACCATGGCCATAAAATTGGCAAGTGAACCACCGGTTACAATAGTCCCATCAGCTTTTTGATCATAACCGATCAATTGAGCTGTTTTTCTTACGATCTCTTTTTCTACTCCAACCATCGGCCCTGCAACCTTGTAGGTATACATGCTATTATTGAGCATAATGCTTAATAGGTCTCCAAGGATAGCTTTGCTTTTTCGGCCGGCAAATAGCTGATTGAAAAATAACTTGCTAGATGTTCTAGGGGTATTAAAGACCAATTCTTTCAGTGAATGGTAGAATCGATCGTCATCAATACCTTCTTCTTCCAATCTTAGATCGAGAACCTCAAATAATTTTTCAGGAGGGATCGGATTTACAACTGGTTCTTTAACTTCTTTCTCCAATAACTCCTCAACAATAGATCTAAATTGATCTAAATCTTCTTTTCGCATAGTTAAACTTAAGTCTTTGAAACGGATCGGTAAACCCTTTTGTTCAGCAATTGTTATATTTACAGAATTGGGCAAAATACGTCAATATTGACGCAAAAAAGTCAAAAAAACGAGCAAAAAACATTTAAAAACGACAAAAATGACCCAAAAAAGAGATATTTCGAATCTTGAAGATTTAATAGAATTGCTCGATAATTCATCCAAAGATGAATATAAGAGTCTTGGAAAACAAATTTCAATACCACTTGAAGAGTTTGAAGATTATATCCATTTCAACGATGAATTCTATACAAGGAATTGCATCAAGAGAACCGACGATTATGAGTTGATCCTTTTGTGTTGGGAAGAAGGTCAAGCTACCCCAATTCACTGTCACAATAACCAAGAGTGCTGGGTTCATGTATTGAAAGGAAAATTTGATGAAGTGCGCTTTGTTGATGAAGACGATGATCTAAGCATTGATCATGAAATGCATTTAGAGAAGGAGAATGTATCTTATATGAATGATGATATGGGATACCACTCCTTAGAGAACGCAGCAGACGGCAGATCGATCAGTCTCCACCTTTACATGAACCCAATAGATGAATGTACAGTGTATAATGAAGATGAAGATAAGTTCGAAAGGAAAGAATTGGAGTACTACTCTTATCAAGGAGAGTTAGAGGAGATGTCTATCTAAAAGAATTATCCTTTAGAACACTTAAGCCCTTTTTCATCTCTTGGATATCTTATTGTTAGAGATACTTCTTTGTCGGTTTGCTTTAAAACGAGCTATTTCCGAGGCTCTCTTTTTTCGATGTTTTTGAGAAGGTCCGGATTGAACTCTTTTTCTCCACATATTGAATGAGCTTCGCTTGAGTTGAGAGCGCATGATCTTGATCACTTCCGTCTCAGAAATGCCAAATTGATATTTTATAGCTTCAAATGGAGTGCGATCCTCCCAAGCCATTTCTATGATCCGATCGATCTCTTCTGCTTTGAATTGTGGGATAGACATAACTTCTAAACATGGAAGTGGGAGGATGGTTTTTGAAATTACTTTGTTCATCTAATCGGAACTGACCATTGTGTCCCAAGGTCAAAAAGCAAAAAAATCAACTTAATTTTTTAATCATTCCATATAGCATCTTAGATATTTCCTCAAGAAGTGAATAAAATCTGAGAAAAATTTGAATATCAACAGATTGGATTTCTTTGAGATAATCGAAGACAGCAACACATTCAAAAGCCGACCCTCTTGCAATTACATAAAAATTTCTTTTGTCCCTTTTAGTTAATCTTCCAGTACCTTCTGCAATATTTAGCATAATGCTAAATGAGGCCCTTCTTAATTGAGACTCGTTATTTTTTTCTAAGGTATAGGTAGTTAGAAAGTCATGAACTTCAATATTAATTTTTCTAGCCTTGTTATAAACTTCCAGTTTTTCAAAATCAAACATAATTGAAGTTAGAAAGAAAATTGTGAATCTGAAAATGCGTCTAAAAGGACCTGTAGGGATTAAAAATCAAAGAGTAAGGCTTCTATAACTTTGCTTAATCTATTGGGAAAACAGTTTGAGTTAGAGCAAGAGTATTGAGAGGATCACCCTCAATACTCTATACTCATCCTCTTGCTTTGGTTGTGGGCCCAGCTGGGCTCGAACCAGCGACCACCTGATTATGAGTCAGGTGCTCTAACCAACTGAGCTATGGGCCCTCAAATGTTTCCATTTGATAAGAGTTGTTACCCATAGCGAAGTTGCCTGTCCGACGAAACGGAGTGAAGGCGGAAGCTATGGGCCCTCCTTCTGAGAAGGGCTCCAAAATTATTTATTCTAGAGTTAATGGAGAAATAATGTTACATATTATAAGATATTATTTTCAAGCCGTAATAAATTGCTTCCCTTTCTTTTATGCACTAACTTAGAGTTAATGAAGCAACCACCTTATTTAAAGCAAGGAGATACGATCAGGATCATCTCTTCTGCCCGAAAGATCTCAAGAGAAGAACTTCTTCCTTCTGTTAGCATATTCCAAGATTGGGGTTTAAATGTGGAATTCGGCAAAAACCTTTTTAAGAAGGATAACCAATTTGCAGGAACAGAAGAAGAAAGGGTTCAAGATCTGCAAGAAGCTATCAATGATGAGAAGGTCAAAGCTATCATTTTCGCTAGAGGTGGTTATGGAAGCGTTCAGCTAGTTGATCAAATAGATTGGTCTTACTTGTCACAAAACCCAAAATGGTTGGTTGGTTATAGCGATGTAACAGTCTTTCACTCTCATATTAACAGGAATCTGGGAATTGAAAGTATTCACGCAGCCATGCCGGTAAATATTAAAGAGGATAATAGTGGTCTAAGCAATGCTGGCTTGAAAAGCCTCAAAGATGCTCTATTTGGCAGCCCTCTGTCTTATACACTTGATAATTCAGCAGATAATACTGTAGCATTCGAAAGGCTTGAAAGTGAACTGATTGGAGGTAATCTATCTATTCTATACAGCTTGTGCGGTTCAAAGTCTCAAATTGAAACAAAAGACAAGATTCTTTTTATAGAAGACTTGGATGAATACCTCTATCACATTGATCGAATGATGATGAATTTGATCAGAAGTGGTCAAATAGCTGAATGCAAGGCTATTTTGGTAGGAGGTATGAGCGATATGAACGACAATACTATCCCTTTCGGTAGGAGTGCGATCGAGATCATTAAACATAGAACCGCTAAACTGAATGTTCCATGCATTTTCGGCTTTCCGGCAGGACATATTATTGACAACCGAGCTTTGATCCTTGGCAGAAGAATTAGCCTAGAAAAACAGGATGACATGATCAAAGTGAAGTTTTATGAGCGCGCACAATGAGTTAGGCAAAAAAGGTGAGGAGCTGGCTAGAATCTTTCTAAAAAAGAAGGGGTATAAGATCAAAGACTGCAATTGGAGATTCAGGAAGGCAGAGCTCGATATTATTGCAGAGTATAAGAAGCAAATAGTTATTGTTGAAGTCAAGAGTAGAAATATATATGCTTTTGAAAGGCCGCAAGATGCCGTTACCCTCTCAAAACAAAAAAGAATTGTAAAAGCTGCAGATGCTTACATTCAAGAAAGGGGAATTGATCTAGAATGTAGGTTTGATATTGTCTCTGTGATCTTTAACCAAAAAGAATATGAAATAGAGCATATTGAAGATGCTTTTATTCCAATCTTATAAAAAACTAGACTAGTAGAACAAGTTGACAAGCTATTCCAAGTCCAAATCCACTTAGAACTTCCCAGGGCTTATGTGCAGAAAGACTCAACCTGGCTGAGGCAACTAAGCCAGATATCAAGACAATGGCAATTAGCCAATTGCTAAGGTCAACTCCTAACTGAACAGAAATAAAGATCAACATACCGCATACGCCTCCAAGGGCAGTTAGATGAGCTGAGATCTTCAGCTTGGCTAAAGAAGCAAGGAAAAGGATAATCACTGAAATAGAAGCTGCTCCAAAAAGCACTAGATAGCTACTGGGGAAATCGATCTTTGCTAAAAGAAAATAAGTAAAAGCATAAAAGATCGAACATATAAAATATGGAATCTTTCTTTCATCTACATTTTTCATATGAAGTGTTTCTACCATTCCGATTTTCTTTAAATAGATCGAAACGAGTAAAGGAGCTGCAATCAAATTCATAAAAATGATCACACCAATATAAAAGAAGTAGATCGGACCAAACTTAAAGTTGATGTAGATCGGTAGATTGAATACCAGAAGGGAGGTCAGTAGAGGAGCAAATAATGGATGAAAAAGAAAGGAAAGTATCCTTGCCATTTTATAGTTCTTTTCTAAGACGAGCGACCGGTATATTGAGTTGTTCCCTATATTTCGCAACTGTTCTTCTTGCTATGTTATACTTTTTGTCACGCAACATCTGAGAGAGTTTTTCATCGGTATAAGGTTTCTTCTTATCCTCCTCCTCAATAATATCCTGCAAAATCTTTTTTACCTCTCTGGTGCTGACTTCTTCTCCATCCTCTGTGGAAAGAGATTCGGAAAAATAAGACTTTAATAGAAAAGTACCATAAGGTGTGTTAACATACTTGCTATTTACCACTCTGGAGATAGTTGAAATATCCATATCTATCTTCTCGGCAATGTCCTTTAAAATCATAGGTTTCAGCTTGGTCTCATCCCCTTCCAAAAAATATTCTTTTTGATGATCGGCAATGGCCTCCATTGTTCTGATCAAAGTGTTTTGCCTTTGTTTGATGGCATCGATGAACCATTTAGCAGAATCTAGCTTTTGCTTTACAAAGGTCAAAGCATCTTTATCTGCTTTGCTTTTATCCTTGCTCTTTCGGTAGTGGTCAATCATTCCCTTATATTCCCTACTTACCTTTAAGTGAGGAGCATTTCTTCCATTCAGGCTGATCTCAATCTCACCATTGTTAATTTGAAGGTTGAAGTCGGGAACTACAGCTTGCACAGGTTTAGATGAAGTGTTCATTGAATTTCCCGGCTTGGGATTCAGTTTCAAGATCTCTTCAATGGCCTCTTTAAGATCTTCATTCTCGATCTCCATCTTGTTCAAGATCTTTGTGTAGTGCTTTTTAGTAAACTCTTCAAAATGATTTTCGAGGATCTCAGTGGCAATCTTGCTGTGGAAATCTTTGTTCTTCTTGCTCTTGATCTGGATCAATAGACATTCCTGAAGATCCCTAGCACCAACTCCTGCAGGTTCTAGGTCTTGAACAACCTTCAATACCTTTTCTATCTCTTCCTGAGTAGCGATTACATTCCTGCTAAAAGCCAAATCGTCCTCGATGGCTGTCAGGTCTCTTCTCAGATAACCTGAATCATCTAAGCTTCCTATCAAGTGATCGGCAATTTCTTCCTCTTTCTCTGATAGTTCACGCAGGTTAATTTGACTCAACAACCTTTCGTGAAAGCTCGCTCCTCCACTATAAGGGATATCCTTTTCATCATCGTCTCTCCCTTTGTTGGATATGCTGTACTTATAGTCCGGAGTATCATCATCATCGATATAATCTGAAAAGTCGAATTCCTCTTCATTGCTTTCGTTTTCGCTCTCAGCCTCATTGTCGAATTCAGACTGCTCTTCACCTTCCCTACCTTCATCTAGGGCGGGATTACTTTCGAGCTCTTCTTTGATCCTTTGTTCTAATGCAACAGTAGGTAACTGCAACAATTTCATCAATTGTATCTGCTGAGGCGATAGCTTCTGAAGTAGTTTTTGTTGCAGTGATTGCTTGAGCATAGGTTGTAGAGTCTATTAAAATTCAGCGTTCTTTGGAGTCCTAGGGAAGGGAATTACATCCCTAATATTGCCCATTCCTGTTGTGAACTGCACCAGCCTTTCAAATCCCAGGCCAAAACCGGAATGGGGTGCTGTTCCAAATTTTCTAAGATCCAGATACCACCAAACTTCTTCTTTGGGAACACCCATTTCATCCATTCTCTTCTCTAACTTTTCCAATCTTTCTTCCCTTTGAGAGCCACCTACTATTTCACCAATACCTGGGAAAAGCACATCCATGGCCCTTACAGTCTTATCATCCTCATTCAATCTCATATAGAAGGCTTTGATATCTTTTGGATAGTCATATAAGATCACCGGCTTCTTAAAGTGCTTTTCAACTAAATATCTCTCATGCTCAGATTGAAGGTCAGCCCCCCATCCTTCAATAAGATAATCGAATTTTTTCTTCTTGTTTGGCTTGGAGTTTCGCAAGATCTCAATGGCTTCTGTATAAGAGATCCTGACAAATTCATTATCAGCAACAAATTTGAGTTTTTCGATCAATCCCATTGGAGATCTTTCTTCTGCCTTCTTGTTCTTTTCTTCATCAGCTAACCTCTTGTCTAAAAACTCAAGGTCTTCCATGCAATTGTCCAATACAGCTCTCACTAAACTCTTCAGTAGATCTTCACTCAGGTCCATGTTCTCTTCCAGGTCTGCAAAGGCAACTTCAGGTTCTATCATCCAAAACTCAGCTAAGTGTCTTGAAGTATTGGAATTCTCTGCTCTAAATGTTGGACCGAAGGTGTAAACTTTTCCCATGGCCATGGCAGCAAGTTCTGCTTCCAGCTGTCCTGAAACAGTTAGGTTGGTCTCTTTCCCAAAGAAATCTTGACTGAAATCAACCTCACCTTCAGCTTTTGGAACATTGTTAAGATCGAAGTTTGTAACCTTAAAAGCTTCTCCTGCCCCCTCTGCATCAGAAGCGGTAATAATAGGAGTATGTACATTCAAGAATCCTCTTGAATGAAAGTATTCATGAACTCCGAAGATCAATTGATGCCTAATACGATTGATCGCACTGAAGGTATTGGTGCGAAAACGCAAATGGGCGATCTCTCTCAAAAATTCAAGACTGTGTTTCTTAGGCTGAAGAGGATAATGGTCGGGATGTGCTTCTCCAAGCACCTCTATAGATGTAGCTTGTAACTCAACAGTTTGACCGCTTCCTTGTGATTCAACGATCTCTCCTTGGGCAGCAATGCACGCTCCGGTATTGATCCTTTGAAGCACGCTTTCTTCAACCTTTTCCAGATCAGCTACCAATTGAAGGTTTCTCAAAGTACTCCCATCATTCAATGCAATAAAGCTCACATTCTTACTTCCTCTTTTGGTTCTAACCCAGGCTCTTACTTCAACCTTTTCCCCTGCTTTAGCAAAGTCTAGTAGCTGCTTGATCTCAGTTCTTTTCATTTCTTCTCTCTAGCAATATTTACTGCAAAAATCGACTTTTTCCCATGCTTGTTCAACCTTCTTTGAAAAAAACAGTGGAAACATAAAAAATAAAAAACGTTTCCTATGTAAAAAATGTTTCTTACGTTTGCGGTCGAATTATGGAAGAGAAAGAAATTCTAGATCAGGTAGTTAGCCTTTTTATGCAATATGGCATCAAGAGTATGACCATGGATGAGATTGCCCGACATCTGGGAATATCGAAGAAAACCTTATATCAATTTGTCTCCAACAAAAATGAACTGGTGATCAAAGTGATGGAGGCTAAGTTGAAAGAAGAAAAGGATTGCATCTATCAGATGTACCAGTCGGGGGGCAATCCAATTGACGAACTAATGGAGATTACCAGCTTCGTGAGATCCAATATGAAAGAGATCCATCCTTCTGTACTCTTCGACTTAAAGAAATATCATCCTGAAGCATGGAAACTTATGAATGATCATAAGGAGAATTTCATATACAATTCTATCATGCATAATCTTCAAAAGGGAGTTGAGGCAGGTTTATACAGAGACAATCTAGTTCCTGATATCATTGCCAGGTTATACTTGGGAATGGTGAACGTGATCATTGATAAAGAGGTTTTTTCGGCTAATGATTACAGTCAGGCAGATCTGCATGAACAAATGATGCGTTATCACATCAGAGGAATAGCAAATGAAAAAGGCCGAGCTTATTTGAAAGAAAAGTTCAGCGCAAACAATCTATAGAGATGAGAATATTGAATAAAAAGTATTTGGTTGCTGCCATCTTGTTCTTTTCAATTCAATTGGAAGCACAAGAGCAAGAGTACAGTTTCTCTTTGGCGGAAGCCCAAGCGTATGCCATGGAGAATTCTTACCAAACAAGACTAGCTCAGATGGAGGTTGAAAAGTCTGAGAGTAAGGTGAGAGAAACTATAGGAATTGGTCTTCCACAAGTGAATGCCTCTGCTAAATACAACAACTACATTGAATTGCCGGTTCAATTGATCCCTGCAGAATCTTTTGGAGGCCCTCCGGGTGAGTTTGCAGAAGTTGTTTTTGGAACAGAGCAAAACATGGGCTTTGATGCAACCGCTACACAACTACTTTTCAATGGATCTTACTTTGTTGGACTTCAAGCTACCAAGGTATATGTGGATCTATCCAAAAATGAAAAGGAGAAAACTGAGATCGAGATCAGGAATATGGTATTGTCAACGTACGGTGCTGTTTTAGTAGCTGAGAAAAATGCAACTGTATCTAAAAAAATATATGAGCAACTCAAGTCAAATTTTGAAGAGGCAGAGGAGCTCTATACAGAGGGATTTATTTCACAGGAAGACAAAGATCAGCTTGAGCTATTGTATATAAATGCAAGAAATACCTATCAACAAGCAGATAGATTAGTCCCAATTACCAAGGCTCAGTTGAATTTCATCTTGAGTCTGGACTTGAATGCACAAGTTAGTTTGACTGATAGTATTGATGTGATCATCGAAGCTTTGCCGGATGCCAGTTTCTTGGATTCTGAGTTCAATTTGAGCAATCATATAGATATGAGGACCATCAATACTCAATTGAAAGCAACAGAGCTACTGCTAAAGGAAAAGAGATCGTACTTCTACCCAACATTGAATGCATTCTATACCTATCAAGAGAATTCCTATTCGAATAACTTTGATTTCTTCTCTGATGCACCTTGGTTTCCAACTCAATTGGTTGGTCTCCAATTCAATTTGCCTGTCTTTTCAGGGTTTAGCAAAAGAAATAGAGTGCAACAGGCCAAGATCGATCTGAATAAGGTTGAATTGAGCAAAGAGCAAGTAGAAAAACAACTTGATCTGAATGCTCAAAAAGCCAAGTCGGATTATCTCTTTGCATTGCAGCAATATGAAAACTCCAAAGAGAATTGGGACTTGGCTAAAAGGATCTATACCAATACAGAGGTAAAGTATAGAGAAGGAATGAGCAGCAGCACAGATCTAACTCAAGCAAATAATCAATTAGTACAGTCTCAGGGAAATTTTGTAAGGGCAGCCTTGCAGTTGATCCAGGCTAAAGCAGAACTTAATAAAGCACTAAACCTAAAGTAAAATGAAAAAAGTAGCAGTAGTAATACTAGGACTATTCTTAATGGCCTGTGGTTCTTCTGAGCCGGCTGATGCAGAGATGCAAGCGTTGCTTGCAGAAAAGGATTCTCTTATGACCATTAAGAAAGAGGTAGATAAGAGATTGAAGTTCATCAACCAGCAGATTGGGGAGAAAGACGCCAATAACTCTTTGATCCAAATAACCACCCAAAAAGTGGAGAAGGGTGATTTCAGTCATTTCCTTGAGGTTTATGGGAATGTTGAGTCCTCTCAAAATGTATTAGTCTACCCTGAAACAAATGGTGTTGTACATGAGATATCTGTTCAAGAAGGACAAAAAGTATCTAAGGGCCAAGTTTTAGGAAAGCTCGATTCAGAGATCCTTTATTCCAACCTAAATGAGGTTGAGACAAACCTTGAGTTGGCAACAACTATTTATGAAAAACAAAGCAGATTGAGAGAAAAGAACATTGGCTCTGAGGTAGAATATTTGGAAGCCAAGAACAGGAAAGAAAGTCTGGAATCTGCCAGGGAGACACTCTTAGCCCAGATCGAGAAAAGTCAGATCAGGGCTCCCTTCACAGGAATTGTTGATGAGGTCTTCCCAAAAGAAGGAGAGATGGCTGCCATTGGAATGCCTTTCCTCAGGATCGTCAATCTTGATAATGTCTATATCAAAGCAGATGTATCTGAAGAGTATTTGAGGAGCATAACTGAAGGAGCTGATGCTCTTGTTGAGATCACTAATCTCGATACAAGTATAGCTGCCAATGTTGATCAGGTGGGTCAGTTCATCAACCCAAATAACAGAACATTCAAAGTGAGGATCAATCTAAAAACGATCGATCAGCTAAAACCAAATCTTTTGGCGAAGATCAAGATCAAAGATTTTGAATTGAAGGAAGAAGCAATTGCTATCCCTTCCAGAATGATCCAGCAAACTCCTGAAGGAGATGATTATGTCATGATCTATAAGGATGGAGTGGTTGAGAAAAGAATGATCAAGACTTCTATTTCCTATCAAGCCTCAACCTTAATATCTGAAGGACTTAAAGATGGAGAAATTCTTATCGATAAAGGAGCAAGAAGCGTGAATGACGGACAAAAAGTAGCAGTGGCCGGCTAATCAGAAAAACATTGTAATGACTGAACAAGAAAAACAAAAGAAGTACAAACAGTTTGGACTGACCACCGCATCGGTAAGGAACAGAATCACTGTCTATGTGCTTACTGCGATCATTCTTATTGGAGGGATCGTTAGTTACAGCTCAATGCCCAAGGAAAGCTTCCCTGAGGTAATAATTCCCGAGATCTATGTTGGAACGGCATATCCCGGAAACTCTCCTCTGGATATTGAGAGATTGATCACTCGCCCTTTGGAGAAAGAGATCAATACCATCTCCGGCATTGATGAGATCAACTCTTCATCTATTCAAGGGTATTCTTCCATTCAGATCAAGTTCGATTTTGATGTAACACCAACAGAAGCGCTGAGAAAGGTGAAGGACAAGGTAGATATTGCCATGTCAGATCCGGATTTCCCAACTGATCTTCCTGCGGACCCAAACATCTTTGAGATGAACTTCTCTGAATTGGTTCCCATCATGAACATCAATTTATCGGGGAACTACTCCATGGACCAATTACATGCTTATGGTGAATACCTGGAAGATAAGATAGAGGAGCTTCCACAGATCACCAAAGTTGATATCCGAGGATATCAGGAGAAAGAAGTGGAGATCTCAGTAAACCTGCCTAAAATGGAATCCTTGGAGATCAGCTTCAATGATATTGCAAATGCCATTAGGAATGAGAATGTTACCATTTCAGGTGGAGACCTCCTAATTGATGATTATAGGAGAAATGTTAGGGTTATAGGCGAATTCTCCAATATGAAGGAGATTGAGGATGTGATCGTTAAGCAGGAAAATCAGGAGGTGGTCTATTTGAAGGATATCGCCAATATATATTTCAGAGGAGAGGATCCTGAAAGTTTTGCCCGACAGTATTTGCAGCCGGTGATCATGCTTGATGTAATTAAAAGAGCTGGAGAAAACCTGATCATAGCCTCTGATGATATCAATAAGATCATAGAAAAAGCTCAGAAGGATTATTTTCCATCTGATCTTCAATTGTCGATAACAAACGATCAATCAGATCAAACCAGAACACAAGTAGATGAATTGGAGAACAGTATCATTTTCGGAGTAATACTGGTTGTTGCTGTACTGCTTTTCTTTTTGGGACTTAGAAACGCCCTATTTGTGGGTGTGGCCATTCCACTTTCTATGTTTACCTCTTTTATCATTCTATCAGCTATTGGTGCCACTTTGAATATGATGGTGCTTTTCTCCTTGGTACTTGCCTTGGGAATGCTGGTAGACAATGGGATTGTAGTAGTTGAGAACATCTATCGTTTGATGGATGAGGGCATGGGTAATATGAAAGCTGCGATCTATGGAGTAGGGCAGGTTGCCTGGCCGATCATTGCTTCCACAGCAACTACCTTGGCGGCCTTCTTTCCGCTTGCAATTTGGCCGGGTATGATGGGGGAATTCATGAAATTCTTACCCATCACCTTGATCACCGTATTGGCCTCCTCTCTATTTGTTGCCCTTGTGATCAATCCGGTGCTTACTTCTGCCTTGATGAAGGTAGAAGAGGAGTATAAAGCGAAGTCATATTGGTTGAAGAGAGGATTGATCTTATTTGGAATTGGAGCCATTTTGGATCTTCTAGGAATGATGAGCTTAGGTAATTTACTGATCATAGCAGGAATATTAGTGGTCCTGAATGCCTTCTTGTTGACACCTGCCACAAAAGTCTTTCAAGCTAGGATCATTCCGGGATTGGAAAGAAGGTACAGAGGCTTTTTAACCTATGCATTGGCAAAGAGAAGGCCTTATTACATCTTCGGTGGAACCTTTGGCTTGCTGATTTTCTCTTTCATTCTTCTGGGAGCATTTACCCCTAAGGTCGTATTCTTTCCAGTTAATCAGCCACAGTATTTGAACATCTACATTGAAATGCCCATCGGTACAGATATCAACTCAACCAATGATGTAACAAAAAAGATCGAGGCCGAGGTGATTGAATTGATGAAGAAGTATGAAGATGAGGACGGTGAAAATTTCTTGGTAGAATCAGTGATCGGACAAGTTGGAGCCGGTACCTCTGACCCAAATGAAGGGCCTTCCTTAGGGAATACTCCACACAAGGCAAGAATTACTGTACAATTTGTGAAGTATCAAGATCGAAGGGGAGTTGTTACTTCCGAGGTGATGGAAGAAGTTAGGGAAGCCTTGGATACCTATCCGGGTGTTCAGGTAATTGTTGCGAAGAACTCTGATGGTCCGCCTCAAGGTCCTCCAATTAATATTGAACTAAAGGGAGACGACTATCAACAGTTGGTTGATCAAGCGGAAGATATTAAGACTTATATCAATCAAGCGAATATATATGGGATTGAGGAGTTGAAATTGGATGTTGAGCAAGGAAAACCCGAGATGCCTATTATCATAGACAGACAAAAGGCGAGGAGGTTGAATCTGTCTACAGCTCAAATTGGAGATGCCTTGAGAACGGCTCTGTTTGGTAAGGAGGTCTCAACTTATAAAGATGGGGAAGATGATTATCCAATCAATATCCGTTTTGATAGTACCTACAGATATGATCTTGATGCATTGATGAATCAAAAGATCACCTTCCGTGATCAGATGAGTGGGAAGATAAGACAAGTGCCGGTTTCTGCTGTTGCAGAAGCAAGGAAGACCTCCACTTTTAGCACGGTGAAGAGAAAGGATCTGACGAGAGTTGTTACGATAACCTCAAACGTATTGGAAGATGCCAATCCGAATGAAGTGGTTGAAAAGATCAAAGAAAGATTGAATGATTATGATCTTCCCGAGCAAAATACTTTGAGTTTTACCGGACAGCAAGAAGAGCAGGCTAAGGAAATGGCATTCTTGAGCAGTGCTTTGATGATCGCAGTCTTTTTGATCTTCTTGATCATGGTGTCTCAATTTAACTCAGCAGTTACTCCATTCATTATTCTGATCTCAGTTGTGTTCTCCTTGATTGGAGTGCTATTAGGACTAGTGATCTTCCAGATGGACTTTGTGATCATCATGACGATGATCGGTATCATTTCATTGGCCGGTATTGTGGTAAACAATGCTATTGTCTTGATCGATTACATTGATCTTATTGAAGATAGAAAGAGAGATGAATTGGGTCTTGCAGAGCATGCAAGATTACCACTGCCAAATCTACTTGACGCAGTGGTTGAAGGTGGACAAAAAAGGTTGAGACCGGTATTGCTTACAGCAATTACAACCATATTAGGTTTGCTGCCATTGGCAGTTGGGTTGAACATTAACTTTTTTACCTTATTGTCTGAGTTCGATCCACAGATCTATATGGGTGGAGACAATGTGATCTTCTGGGGCCCAATGTCGTGGACCATCATTTTCGGATTGACCTTCGCTACCTTCCTTACTCTGGTATTGGTACCTATCATGTACTATTTATACCACAGAGCTAAGTACAAAGTGATCAAAGAGAAAGCTATAGCTAACTCATAGAAGGAGGCACTAAAAAAATAAGGCATTAAAAAACCGTGAAGTTCTCATAATGAGATGCTTCACGGTTTTATTTTTTAGGCTTCAAGCACCGCACGGAGCGGTGTAGATCCAAGTATTGAAATTATTCCTTAGGTGGCTTCAGATCAAAGGTCTCCATGAATTTAGTGGTTACATTTCCTTCTCTAAACTTGGGATCCTTCATTAACTGTTCATGAAAAGGAATAGTGGTCTTGATTCCCTCGATCACATATTCGCTCAATGCTCTTTCCATTTTAAGAATAGCCTCTTCTCTAGTCTGTGCCACCGTGATCAATTTTGAGATCATAGAATCGTAGTGAGGAGGGATCACATAACCAGCATAAGCATGTGTATCTACCCTAACGCCGTGGCCTCCGGGTGAGTGATAAGTTGTGATGGCTCCAGGACTTGGTCTGAAATCATTGAAAGGGTCCTCAGCATTGATCCTACATTGAATAGAATGCATTTGAGGATAATAGTTCTTGCCAGAGATCTTATGACCCGCTGCGATCTTGATCTGCTCTTTGATCAAATCAAAGTTGATCACTTCTTCAGTAATGGTATGCTCAACTTGGATCCTGGTGTTCATTTCCATGAAATAGAAGTTGCGGTCTTTGTCTACCAAGAATTCAACTGTACCAACTCCTTCATAATTTACTGCAGCTGCAGCTTTGATTCCTGCATTACCCATATCCTCACGAAGTTTATCAGTCATGAAAGGTGAAGGAGTCTCTTCACACAATTTTTGATGTCTTCTTTGGACGGAGCAATCTCTTTCTGAAAGGTGGCAGTAGTTCCCAAATTGGTCACCTGCAATTTGGATCTCAATATGTCTAGGTTCTTCAATGAACTTCTCCATATACATACCATCGTTCCCAAAAGCTGCGGCAGCCTCTGTTCTAGCACTTTCCCAAGCTTTGTCTAATTGGTCTTCAGACTTGATGATTCTCATTCCTTTACCGCCTCCACCGGCAGTTGCTTTCATCATTACGGGATAACCTATCTTTTTGGCTGTTTTCTTGGCATCGGCAAGATCTTTCAAAAGACCCTCAGAGCCTGGAACTGTAGGCACTCCTGCTTTGATCATGGTTGACTTGGCAGAAGCTTTGTCTCCCATTCCTTCGATCATCTCAGGGGAAGCTCCAATAAACTTAACTCCATGTTCTTCACAGATCTTAGAGAACTTGGCATTTTCAGACAAGAATCCATATCCCGGATGAATAGCATCAGCATTAGTGATCTCTGCTGCAGCCATGATATGAGGGATCTTTAAATAAGATTCTGAACTAGGAGCAGGGCCAATACAAACTGCTTCATCTGCAAACCTAACGTGCAAGCTATCTGCGTCTGCTTTTGAATAAACAGCTACAGTGCTAATCCCCATTTCTTTGCAGGTTCTTAATACTCTTAGGGCAATTTCTCCCCTATTGGCAATCAATACCTTCTTAAACATAACTACGTATTTTAATAAAAGGCTTAACCTTTAGGATCAACTAGGAAGAGAGGCTGATCAAATTCAACCGGAGAAGTGTCATCTACCAAGACCTTAACGATCTTTCCACTGATCTCACTCTCGATCTCATTAAAAAGCTTCATGGCTTCGATCACACATACAACATCACCCTTATTGATGGTATCTCCCACTTTCACAAACTCATCTTTATCAGGAGATGGCTTTCTGTAGAAGGTACCGATCATTGGTGACTTGATCTCTGTATAATTTGCTTCATTTGATTCTGCTGCCTTCTTCTCTGCAGCTGCCGGAGCAGCTTCTGCAGCCGGAGCCGGAGCAGCTTGAACAGGCATTTGCTGAGGTATTCCACCTTGCAATTGAGTGGCAGGAATAACTTGGGTTACAATTTGCTGAGGCTCTTCTCCTTGCGCTCTTACACCTCTTCTATTTCTTTGACCACTGGCCTTGATGTTGATCTTGAAATCTTTTTGTTCAATTTCAACTTCGGTTACACCTGATTTTGCAACGAACCTGATCAGTTCTTGAATTTCACTGACTTTCATAAACTATTTTTTAGTTGCTAGGAATGTAAAATTAAAAATTATATAATGCCTTCCAATTATTTCGGATCGTAGGCCCATTTTAGATAGATCGATCCCCATGTAAATCCTCCACCAAAGGCGGATAGGATTAGGTTATCTCCTTTGTGCAATTGATTCTCCCACTCCCATAGACACAATGGGATAGTTCCGTTGGTAGTATTGCCATATCGTTCGATGTTTAGCATTACCTTATCCTCTCCCACACCCATTCTATTGGCAGTAGCATCAATGATCCTTTTGTTGGCTTGATGCGGCACTAACCATGATATATCTTCACTAACCAGATTATTCCTTTCCATGATCTCAGCGGAAACCTCCGCCATATTTGTCACGGCAAATTTGAAAACTGATTGCCCTTCTTGGTAAACATAATGCTCTTTATTGTCAACCGTTTCATGGGATGCAGGCTTTACAGATCCACCTGCTTTTTGGTGCAAATGAACTCTACCTGAACCATCGCTCTTCATAATGCAATCCATTATTCCAACTTCTTCTTCAGTAGGCTCTAGCAATACTGCTCCTCCTCCATCCCCAAAGATGATACAGGTTGTTCTATCTGTATAGTCAATGATAGAAGACATTTTATCTGCCCCTACCACCACTACTTTCTTATACTGTCCGCTCTCAATAAACTTTGATCCGGTTGTAAGTCCGTATAGAAAACCTGAACATGCTGCCATCAGATCATAACCAAATGCATTGGTTGCGCCAATTTTATCGGTGATGATATTTGCAGTAGCAGGAAAAACAAGGTCTGGAGTTACTGTGCAACAGATCAATAGATCGATCTCTTCTGCTCCAATTCCTCTTTTTCTCAGCAACTCATTCACGGCCTCAACAGCCATATCAGAAGTTCCTTTTCCTTCTCCTTTTAAGATCCTTCTTTCTTTGATTCCCGTTCTGCTCATGATCCACTCATCAGAAGTGTCTACCATGGTTTCGAGAATTTCATTGGTAAGTCTGTATTCAGGTAGATACCCACCAACAGATGTAATGGCTGCTCGGATCTTTGACATTTAATTTGTTGCTAAATCGACGACTAAAGTAATTGATATATTGATATAATCATAGGAACTTTTCACGATCGGTTCCCTCCAATAAAAAAAGGTGGATTGTCAATAATCTGATCCACCTTCTAATATTTCTTTCAAAACTGAGACTAAGCTTCAGCTCTTTCCATCACAACCTTGCCCTTGTAATAGAGCTTTCCTTCGTACCAGTGGGCTCTATGATAAAGGTGAGGCATGCCTGTGGTTGGACATGTAGAAATGGTAGGCTTCTCAGCTTTGTAGTGAGTTCTTCTTTTGTCTCTTCTCGTTTTCGAGATCTTTCGTTTAGGATGTGCCATCTTCTATGGGTTTAACTTTTCTGTTTCTCTACTTATTTATTCTTCAATTTGTTCAAAGCCTCCCACCTAGGGTCAACTTTGTCTTCTTTTTCTTCGCTAATGCTATATTCTTGCAGTTTCTTGATCATTTCCTGATCGCAATCCTCTTCTTTTTCATGTTCTATTTTTGCCGGCAAAGCAAGATTGACCAATTGATACACCTGATCACTAAGATCAAGTTCATAAGCACTATCACTTATATAAATGATATGCTCGTCTATGCTTTCCTCCTCGCCAAATTTCACAATCAAATAATCTTCCCCATCAATTTCTAGTTCAAAAGGGTCAGAGCATCTGTCGCAAATAGAACCTATCTTGCCATTGAAGCTGATGTCCATTTCCATAAGATTTCGCTTTTTCTCGAAATCCACAAAAACATCTATCTGTGCTTCATGCACTAATGATTGCTCATACTGCTCAAAGAACGCCGCATCAATCGAATAATCAAATTGGTGCTTTCCTTCTTTCAGGCTGCTAAATGGTATTAGCAAACCCTGTTTCTTTTTTTTCATAATAGCTTACCGCTGAAAAGAAAGGGGGCAAATTTAATGATAAAATTTTAG